>CAYOXD010000033.1:0-3617 GCA_964407825.1 uncultured Desulfobacterales bacterium
TGGCTCCCCGAGTAGGACTTGAACCTACAACCTAGTGGTTAACAGCCACCCGCTCTGCCTATTGAGCTATCGGGGATCAAAGGCGTCTGTCCCTCCGTGAGGGAGAACTTGGCTTTTATCCCAAGAGCCGGAGGTTGTCAACAGAAAATCTGTATCGTTCGGTACTCCGGGGGCTGAAATGGCACGACCGGGCGAGCCGTCCCATTTTAATGCTGGCCATATTCAGGACTTCCCTATATAATCGACAGTTAGCGACCGTTCGGCTCACCTTGCAAGGGATGCGCATCGACTCGCCGGGAAAAGCGCGGATTCGAGTCCCTGCAGTGACGGTAATTCTCTGTGAACGGCACGGCTCAGGACAGTGGGAGCGCGGGGGTCCCCCCCCATTGCCGCAGTTTTCCCAGGGTCGCGAGTTGTTGCTGCTCCAACCCCTGACGGATCGGGATCATGGATCAGACAATGGAGGGATCCGCGGTCCCGCAGGAGGTCTTTCATGCATGACGCGCCCGGGAAATCCATAAGCATCCCCTTCCCTTCGGACATCGATGAGTTGGCGGCGGATATCCGTCGGCACATCCGCGGCAACCTGGGCTATGACCCATACAAACCCGACAAATACGCCTGCTTCATGGGACTGGCCTACAGTCTCCGGGACCGTCTGATCGAACGTTGGATCAACTCCCAGCGGGCCCTTTACGAGACAAGGGCCAAGCGCGTCTATTTCCTCTCCCTGGAATTCCTTCCCGGCCGGTTCCTGAAAAATTACCTGGTGAGCCTTCAAATGGAGACGCAGGCCCGGGCAGCCCTTCAGAAGCTGGGGTTCGACCTGAACGAACTGGAGGAGGAGGAGTGGGATGCGGGGCTCGGCAACGGCGGCCTGGGACGGCTGGCCTCCTGTTATATGGATTCCATGGCCTGCTGCAACCTCCCCTGCTATGGATACGGCATCCGCTACGATTACGGCATCTTTCACCAGGTGATCGAGGACGGTTATCAGCGGGAGAACTGCGACAACTGGCTTCGGCGGGGCAACCCCTGGGAGATCCTCCGACGGGCGCACCTGCAGGAGGTTCGCTTCTACGGTCGCTCGGAATCCTATGTGGATGAAAAGGGCCGCCAGCGCTTCCGGTGGGTCGACGGGGAAGTAATCATGGCCATGGCCTGCGATATCCTCATCCCCGGCTACGGGGACGCCTATGTCACCAATATGCGTCTTTGGGTTGCCCAGTCCTCCCGGGAATTCAACCTGGCCCATTTCAACCAGGGCGATTACATGGGCGCCATGCAGGCCAAGGTCCTGAGCGAGAACATCTCGAAGGTACTCTACCCCAGCGACGAGGCGGAACAGGGGAAAATGCTGCGGCTCAAACAGCAATATTTCTTCGTGGCGGCCACTCTGCGGGACATCCTCCGGCGCTACCGGAAGCAGCATACCTCCTTTTCGGAATTTCCCGACTTCATCGCCATCCAGCTGAACGAGACACACCCGGCCATTGCCATCCCGGAGCTCATGCGGCTGCTGATGGACGAGGAGGGCCTGGATTGGGAGGAGGCCTGGGCCATTAGCGAGAACACCTTTGCCTTCACCAATCACACGGTCCTCCCAGAAGCCCTGGAAACCTGGCCCGAACCCATGATCGGCACCCTTTTGCCCAGGCACATGGAAATCATCCGCGAAATCGACCGCCGGCTGATGGAAACCCTCCGGGAACGCCATCCGGGCGATAGCGGCCTCCACAGCCGACTCAGCATCATCCAGGAAGGCGCGCCGCGGCAGATCCGCATGTCGCACCTGGCCATCGTGGGAAGCCATTCGGTCAACGGCGTGGCGGCGCTGCATTCGAAGATCCTGAAAACCAGCCTCTTCAAGGAATTCGCTGCGCTCTATCCCGACCGCTTCACCAACATCACCAACGGTATCACCCAACGAAGATGGCTATATCAGGCAAATCGGCCCCTCAACCGTCTCATCTCATCGGCAATCGGCGAGGAATGGGTCAGTGATCTGAGCCAGCTGGAGGGGTTGGCCGTCCATGCCGAAGATCCGGCGTTCAGGAGCGCCTGGATGGATGTCAGGCTGGAAAACAAGCGACGGCTGGCCCGCTACATCCTGCGGAAGATCGACATGAAGGTGAACCCGGGCTCGCTGTTCGATGTGCAGGTCAAACGCATCCACGAATACAAGCGCCAGTTGCTCAACGTCCTGCATGTCATCACCCTCTACAACCGTCTCCGGGAAGCCCCGGATACACCGCTGGGCCCCCGCACCGTCATTTTCGCGGGGAAGGCCGCCCCCGCCTATCACCAGGCCAAGCTGATCATCAAGCTCATCAGCTCCGTGGCGGACCGGATCAACGGGGACCCGATCTGCTCGGAGCGTCTCCGGGTGCTTTTCCTGCCCAATTACTGCGTCTCCCAGGCCGAAAAAATCATACCCGCGACCGATCTGTCCGAGCAGATCTCCACGGCGGGCCTCGAGGCATCGGGAACCGGGAACATGAAAATGGCTCTCAACGGCGCACTGACCCTCGGTACCCTGGACGGCGCCAATATCGAAATCATGGAGCAGGTGGGCCGGGAGAATATGTTCATCTTCGGGATGACCGCTGATGAGGTGACCGATCTACGCCGGACCGGCTACCATCCCACCGGATACTACGACAAGGATCCGGAGCTGAAAGCGGCCCTGGATATGATCGCATCGGGGTATTTCTCTCCCCACGCGCCGGGACTGTTCGAGCCCATCACGAAATCTCTTCTTCAGGACGGGGATTATTACATGGTCCTGGCCGACTACCGCGCCTACATCACCGCCCAGGAGGAGGTGGGGCGTGTGTTCATGAACCCCGACGAATGGGCACGTCGCTCCATCCTCAACACGGCCCGCATGGGGATTTTCTCGAGCGACCGGGCGATCCGTGAATACGCCGACCGGATCTGGCATGTCGGACCGGTGCCGATGTGAGATCCTGCTTCACCAGGGTTTCCAGGACCGCATCCAGATAGGATTTCCGGCACTGCACGGCATCGATGACCCCGTTGCCGGCCAGGGTGGACATGTAGCGGCACCCGCCGTAGCAGAGGGGCAGATATTCACAGGCGCGGCAGGTGTCGTTTTTCCACAGATCGAGGCGATAGGTCTCCCGGTAATCCTTCACGCCGGATGACACATCGCCGATGGCGTACGCCTCCCGGCCCACAAATGCCGGGCACTTGTAGAGCCTGCCGTCCACATCCACCACCAGGGAGTCGTTGTTTTCAATCGCGCACATGGCAGGCTGCACCCTGAGGGTACGATACCCACGATCCAGGATCGCCTGGCGCAGCACCACGCTGGCCTCCAGGATCCAGGGCTCATGGCCCCCCATGCAGCCGCCGTGATATCTGGCCAGAAGATGCTTTTGTCCGACCGGCTTCAGGATGGGGTCGAACTTCACCACCCCCAGTCGATCCGGGGTCAGCCCCTCGGCCTGGAGCCGGTCCAGCAGGGATACGAACCGGGGCCAGCTCTCCTGATCATAGTTGCCGCCGATATGAATGCTGACGAGATCACAGGTCTCCTTGATGTTGCGAATGAGGATTCCAAAACTGCCGGCGCCGGACTTGAAGGGCCGGTA
>CAYOXD010000033.1:3717-26168 GCA_964407825.1 uncultured Desulfobacterales bacterium
CGTTGCCCCCTCCGGCCCAGTCAAATGGGTTTCGTCAGGCAGGTCCAGCGCAACGGGGACCTGCTGTTAATGTCGCCGGATCCGATGGTTCTGCTGAATATGCCATCCATCGAATGGCGGGCAATGAAGCCGGCGTCTGCGCGATAGCCTCGGCCTGGTTGCGGGTGAGTGGGGGATCGTGCGGTCGGGAGAGCAGTGAAGCCTGCGGTCGGAAAGAGGGAGAAAATCGTGTCTATCTATTTTTCGATTCTATACCAGCTGCGGAAACCGTTGCGTCCGGCTACCGTCATCGAAGCACAAGAAACGCGCCCCAGCAACAAATCGATCTGATGACGGTTTCATCCTCGAGTCCCTCGTCCAGGACCTCTATTTCCTCCGTATCCTGTTTCATCTCTTTTGTTTCCTTTTCCATTGGCCTTTCTCCTTTCGTTAACGACGGTTATGGGGTTGAAGCGCCAGGCCGTGGCAAAAAAACAACGGCACCTGATGGGAGACCCAAAACCGGCGTCAAACAGATATGGTGCAGTTTATGGTTGCCACGGCCCAAAGCGCGTGGGTGGTGCCTAAAAAAAACAGCGCAGGCCGCCTTCTATCCAGCGGGAGGGGTTCGAATAGTCCTTGAGCGTGTACTGGGAACCTGAGAAGAGATTGTGAACCGTGAAAAATATCTGGCTTTCGAGCTTCTTGTAGCGAAAGAGCTTCCTGTGGAAATTGAGTTCCCAGATCATGGCATTGTCGCTCGATTGATAGATATCAATTACATCCCAACTCTCATAACGCCCGAAGAGCTGGAGGTAACACACCTCTGGGTTGTCATACTCCGCCCCCAACGTGAAGGAAAACATCTCGTTGGTACCGCTATCGTTCTTGGGTTCCAGGTGAACGTAAAAGCCGCCCGAAAAGAAGGAAAGGCCGTGAAAGGAGCGCGTCCTGATCTCCAGCTGCGCCCCCTTCCGATCCAGGGACCCGGAATTGACCACCTTATCGTTATACAGGGGCGGCCCGCCACCGTACAGGACCTTTTTCAGCGCATCGTGCTGGTCGTTATAGAAAAGGTCGAGGCGAACCCACAGATCGGGAATAGAGACCGTCTCGACGCCTATCTGGTAGGACCAGACCGTCTCCGGTTTCAAATCCGGATTGGGATCCAGAAACACGGCACCGCCTGACACGCTTGACAGGGGCGGGTAGGTGAACCCCCTGGCCACCGTGGCGCGCAGGATCGTCTTTCGTTTCAAGTCATAGGTGATGCCGATGCTGGGGCTGAGAAAGGAACCGGTGAGGCTGTTGTGGTCAAAGCGCAAACCGGGGATAATGGTAAGCTGATGAATGCTGACGGCGTCGTTCATGAAAACCGCCCACTTTTCAAGGTCCGGCGCCGTGCGCAGCACGGCAGGGGCACCGATTGCCTGGAGAAGGGGGCCGGATTTCAAGGTCTGCTTCAGCTTGCCGGAATTATAGTCCGTGCCCAGCACCGCCACCTGACCGGCGCCTTTCCAGATCAGTTTGGCACTGCCCCCCAGGGTTTTTTCAATGTAGTTGTCGAATGAATAGGGATCCCCGGCCTGGTCGATCCCCGTGGTGCCGAGGCTGGTGCTATCCAAATCCGTGGATTTCCTGAGGTAAAACCCGTTGACCTTGTATTCGAGCCGGCTCGTCAGCTTTCCGTCGAGGGCCGCCTCGGCATGCCAGACGGCAAAATCTGAGTTGACGTTGGCGATCCCCTCCAGCGCTAGAGGCCCCTGGTTGCTGTCCGGGTTGCTATACCCGCCGGCCAGGGTCAGGCCGGCCCTGTCCGAAAGGGAGAGCCGGACCTTCGAGAAAAAGCTCTTGTTGTTAAAGTCGCGTCCCTTGTCAATGCCATTCGAGGTCTGCCCGCCGGCATAAAGGTAGTATCCCAGGGGGCCCGTTTTCCCCGACACCTGGGCGTTATAGTCGTAGGTGGCCGATTCCCCCATGGACAGGCTTGCATTTCCGGTGGGCACCGAGGTATTGCCGGCGGGCTTGGTGATGATGTTCACCACACCGCCGAGGGAAGAGCCCCAGGCGGAGGAGGCGGGCCCCTGGATCACCTCGATCCGATCGATGATGCCCACCGGGATGGTGCCGGTCTCGGCGTCTCCGCTGGAAAGGAAATTCCACTCGACCCCATCCAGCAGCACCAGGACATGCCGGGATTCGGACCCTTGGATGGAAATCTGGGCCGGGGCGCCCATCTCCTTGGAGGAAGTGACGAACAATCCCGGTATCCGGTACAACACGTCCGATACCGAATGGGCGTTCATGTTGCGGATATCGTCACTGGTGATGATGGTAACGTTCTCGGCTGTTTTGGAAATAGGTTGGGGACTGCGTGTGGCGGAAACCACCAGGTCCCTTTTGGGGAAATACAGGCTCATAATCTGCTTCTCTTGAGCGGACTGCGCCCAAGCGGAAACAGCGCTCCCCCAAACCCATGCCACTATCAGCAACCACATTTTTGCTCGGGACATCACGGCAACCTGGGTAATTTGCAAATGGGACTTATATTGATGGCATTATAGTGAATTTTCCCTATAACCGATATAGGTGTAAATGACAAGCGAAATTGCGCCCGCCTCCATTCCAGCGGGCCCTCCAGGGACCCTTGCGGCAGATATGAACTGGAAAATAAAAGCTATCCGAGAGGGGATCCTAAATCAAAGGGCAAAGTATAAGAGATTTTTCGCCCCGGGGAAAAAACGGCATCCGGGGTAGGCACCGAAGGGGGAATGGGACGCGCGCCTTTGCTGGGTATGAAAAAAAAATTGATTTTGAACACCATTTGGAGGATAGTGGGAACCGATAAGCAATCCGGCAGCATTGAATTCATTTCGCCCCTGTACCAGCGGGGAATGGCTCTCTTGGGGCCACCATCCAGGCTTTTCACCGCAGCAAGACCGCAATGGCGTCGTTAAGACTGAAACTATGTGTTCTAGTTTAGCCCCGGGCAATTGAATCAGGATGCACTTCAGTGCTTAAGAGAACACCAATGCCATATCAATGCGCCCAAACGATGCGGATCATCGTGATGGTTTTCCTATGGCTTGCATTCGCCGGCGTTGCCGCGGCCAGGCCCACGGTGCTGGCCGTTCAAAGTGTAGATGTGGCGCCGTACAACGAGGTGCTGGGTGGCTTTCGAGGCGCGTGCCATGCGGAAACCGGGAAGCTGGTAATCTCCCAGTCCCCCGATCGCACGGTAATCCAGCAGGTGGAGCAGGCCAAGCCCGATCTGGTGCTGGCGATCGGTCTGGATGCGTTGAACGCGGTCAAGGGACTCAAACAGATGCCGATTCTCTACCTGATGGTGCTCAATCCCGAGGCGAGCCTCTCCAATGCACCCAACATCACGGGGGTCAGCATGAATATACCCGAAGAGCAGCAGCTGAGGCTTATCCATACCGTGCTGCCCAAAGCCAACCACATTGGTGTGGTGTATGACCCTGTCAATACGGGATGGTTGGTGGCAAGGGGGCAGGCGGCCGCCCCGAAGTTCGGCATCCGGCTCCTGACCCGGAAGGTAAACAGCCCCCGGCAGGTCGCCACCACATTGGCGAACCTGCGACCCGTCCCCGATGCGCTTTGGCTGCTGCCAGACGTCACCGTGATCCGGCCGGAGACCCTTGAATTTATATTTGAATACGCACTGACCCAGAAAATTCCAATTATCTGTTTTTCCGAAAAATACCTCGAGTTAGGCGCCTTCATGTCCATCAGTATGGACCTGAAGGACATGGGGAGGCAGGCGGGCCAGATGGCCAATCAGCTCCTCTCAGGCAAAACCGTCCGGCAGGTACCGCCGGAGGAAGTCCGAAAGGCGGTGGTCACGGTGAATCGGACCGTCGCCGAGAAGCTGGGGATTTCCATCCCCGTCGGCCCCCATACAGGAATCAATACAATAAATTGAAATGAAAGAAAAAAAACACAAAATCAGGAATAAGATCTTCCGGGAAAACCTGAACGTTCAGATCTTCGTCATTTTCAGCCTCCTGATTTGTTCCATTTCAGCGGCCTTCTCATTTCTGGCCGCTTACCATCAACGACAGGCCCTTGTAACAAAGCTCATGGAGGACGGCACCCTTTTGACCCGATCCCTCACCTACAGTTGCAGGATCGGGGTGTTTTCAGAAAATCCCGGTCTGCTCAGCGCGCCGATACAGGGCGTGTTCCAGTATCGAGACGTCCTTGAGGTGACGGTGTTCAACGCAAAGGGAGAGCCGCTCTTCCAAAAAATAAATCCCGGCGCGGCGTCGGCTATAGGGGGCCAGGACGGCAATCGGTCGGCTCTCACCGGAACCCTCTCACCTGCCCATCGGGCGCCCCCGAGCCCGCTCCTACGCGTCGAGGAAAGACCGAATGCAATCGTTTTCTGGTCAACGATCATGACCGACAACGGCTATAACATTAACACCCCGTTTTGGGAGGGGCTGGGGGCAAAGAGGAATCGTCCTAAGATACTGGGATACTTATGCTTGACCCTGGGCAAGGCGGGAATGAAAAGACAGCTGTTGCTGGCGCTCATCAGAAACATGGCCATTGCCGCCGGCTTCCTGGTGCTGGGGACACTGATCACCTTTATCCTGGCCCAGCGCATCACGAAGCCCCTGAAACGGCTGACCCAGGCGGCCATCACCTCCAGTCACGAGGGCGTCTTTCACAAACTTCCGGTCGATAGCCGCAATGAGATCGGCAAGCTGGCCACCGCGTTCAACTATCTCTCGGATGCCCTGGACAGACGGGACCAGGAAAAGAAACTCCTGGAGGAAAAGCTGTGGCAGGCTCAAAAGATGGAGGCCATCGGCACCCTTGCCGGCGGCATCGCCCATGATTTCAACAACATTTTGGGTATCATCTCGGGATTTTGCGAAATCGCGCTGCTCACGGCCCCGCCGGAGACCAAGTACAAGGGGTACCTCCAAGAGGTGTTCAAGGCCGCCAGCCGCGCCAGGGACCTGGTAAAACAGATTCTTACCTTCAGCCGAAAAAGCGAGAAGGAAGAGCGGCCCCTCCAAATATCGGTGGTGCTCAAGGAGACTCTGAAGATGCTGCGCGCCTCGCTGCCGAGCACCATCGAACTGCGGCAATACATCAATGAGGATCTGCCGGCCGTGCTCGGGGATCCGACCCAGATTTATCAGGTGCTCATGAACCTGTGCGCCAACGCCAACCATGCCATGCAGGAAAAGGGCGGTCTCCTGGAAATCAGCCTCAATGAAGTGCGCCTGGATGCCCAGCAGGCCCGGTGCCACCCGGACCTGAAATCCGGGAAATATCAGAAATTGACGGTGCGGGACACCGGCCACGGTATGAACCCGGCGGTTCTGGAACGTATATTCGATCCCTTTTTCACCACCAAAGGGCCTGGAGAGGGCACGGGCATGGGACTTGCGGTGGTTCATGGCATCGTGAAGGCCCATGACGGTGCCATCCTGGTTCACAGCGAACTGGGCGGGGGCACCTGCTTTGAAGTATTCTTCCCCTCCCTGGAAAGCCCGGTCAACCTCCTGGAGGATAAAACAAGCCCGGCTCCGACCGGTAAGGAACATATTCTTCTGGTGGATGACGAGGTCTCCCTGGTGGTGCTCGGGACCAAGATGCTCTCGTCCCTGGGCTACAACGTCACCACCTGCTCCAACAGCGTTGAGGCGCTGGCGGCGTTTCAGAAGGATGCTAATGGATTCGACCTGGTGATCACCGATCTGACCATGCCGAAAATGACGGGGTTGGATCTTTCAAGCACCATTTTGCAACTGCGGCCGGATATCCCCATTATCCTCTGCACGGGGTTCAGCGATGTCCTGCAGGATGGTACCGCCAAATCCATCGGCATACGGGAGGTGGCAATGAAACCGATCGTGTGGAAAGAACTTGCCCAGGTGATTCGCCGGGTGCTGGACTGAGGGGCATCTCATGAACCTGCCGACTCCGGAACGATACCGCATTCTCGTTGCAGATGATGAAGAAGAGTATCTGACATTATACCAGCATGTCTTCTCCAAAGAGAACCCCTTTGACCGGCAGACGGGGGACGTCGACTCCCCGCCGGGTGCCACCATTGCCAGGGCGGGATTTGACCTCAGCACCTGCCGCAACGGCCAGGAAGCGGTGGCGCTGGTGAAAAGAGCCCTCGATGAAGGCGCTCCGTTTTCCGTCGCCTTTATCGATGTACGCATGCCCCCGGGACCCGATGGCATCTGGGTGGCAAAGCAGATACGGCGCCTGGATCCCTCCCTGGAGATCGTCATCGTAACGGGCTTCTCCGACTATAGCCCCGAGGCCATCATGGCCAAAATCCCGCCAGTCCACAAATTGATCTACATCCAAAAGCCCTTCCGCCTGAAGGAAATCTACCATTTCGCCAGTGTTCTGAGCGCCAAGCGGCACCAGGAGCAGCACCTTTTGAACATCAACAAAACCCTGGAGCAGGAGGTCGCCGAGCGGACCCGGGAATTGGAGCGGAAAAACAATTTGCTCACCCAGGAAATCCAACAGCGCATCCAGGCTCAGGAGGCCCTTCGAAAAAGCGAAAAGAGCTACCGGCTCCTGGTGGAAAAACAGATGGATCTGATCCTGAAATTCGACTGCAGCGGCAAGCTTCTCTTCGTCAGTCCCTCCTATGCCTTCACCCTCGGCAGGCCCCGTGAGGAGCTGCTCGGAAAGGCCTACCTGGATTTCGTCCTCATAGAGGTTCGGGAAAAGATCGCCCGGGCCATCCAGCAGGCTTACAGGCCGCCCCACTCGGCATACGTTGAGGAGAGGGCCTGGACCCGTCACGGGCGACGCTGGTACTCCTGGGTTTACACGGGGCTTTTGGACAAGTCCGGTCAGGTAACCGAAATTTTGGCGGTGGGCAGGGACATCACGGACCGCAAGAAGACCGAGCTGGATTTGATGGCGTCCCAGAAGAAGCTCCAGGTCCTGTTCTCACACCTGGTCACCGCCCAGGAGGAGGAACGCAAACGGATCGCATCGGACCTTCATGACGATCTGGGGCAAACCCTGGCGGTATTGAAGCTGCGCATCCAATCCATTCAAAACCAGATGCCTCCGGATCAGACCGAACTGATCGATACCTGCGAGGAAACCGTGACCTATGTCAACCAGATCATCGACCGGGTTCGCAGGCTGTCGCACGATCTATCCCCGGCGGCCCTGGACGATCTGGGGCTTACCGATGCCCTGAGATCCCTGGCCAACGACTATACCCGTCATACCCAGACGAAGGTTTCCATGGACATTGCAAAAATCGACCGACTCCTGCCGGCGTCCTCAGAGGTCATGATCTACCGGGTATTCCAGGAGGTTTTCACCAATATCCAAAAGCACTCCAACGCCCATGAAGTTTGCATCCGGATTGAGCGGGGGGAAACCGTTCTCCGGTTCGAAATCAATGACCGGGGCAACGGCTTCGATATGACTCGGGTTGCGCACCCCCCCCCCAAGGAAAGGGGCCTTGGCCTGTCCACCATGGATGAGCGCATCCGGATGCTGGGGGGACGGCTCTCCATCGACAGCCACATCGGCGAGGGAACCAGCATCCGCTTTTCCGTCCCCTTCTGTTGAGCGATTCCTAATGGGGCTAACGGCTGCCGGCCTATGGCAATAAAAAAAGCCCTCCGCAAATCCGGAGGGCTGAATCTTTCATGGAGGCGGCAACCAGATTCGAACTGGTGAATAGCGGTTTTGCAGACCGCTGCCTTACCACTTGGCTATGCCGCCAAAAAAATGGAGCGGGAAACGGGATTTGAACCCGCGACTTCGACCTTGGCAAGGTCGCACTCTACCACTGAGTTATTCCCGCTCGTGTTAAAGAGTGCCTCTTGTACCGATTCCCTTTGGGTTTGTCAATAAAAAAGATGTATCAGAACGGCTTTTCCGTGGCCAGGCAAAGACGGCCGGCCCCCGCGGCCTTGGCAAGATCCATCACCCTGACGGCCTTGTCCAGGATCACGCCGCGATCCGCCTTGACCACCACCAGGCGGTCCGGCGCGCCAGCGATGAGATGCTTGAGTCGTTTGAAGAGCTGGTTCAGGGGAACCGCCTGATCCGCGATATAGGTTCTGCCCTGCCGATCCACATAAACGGTAATCTCCTGTCGGGTCTGGGGGGAGGAGGCCTTGGCCTGGGGCAATTTGATGGAGATGCCCTCGTCCACGAGGAAATTGGTGGTCAGCAGAAAGAAAACAAGCAGCATGAAGACGATATCGATGAGGGAGGTCAGCGGCGTCTGGATCTGATAGGGTGTCTTCTTACGGGGCAATAGGGCCATGGCTCTCTCCTCGAAGTCTCTATTTCATGCCGCCGGTCAGCCGCTCTTCCTGAAAAGGGCCGTGATGAAGGTCACCGCCCCATCCTGGAGGCGCGCCTCGTAGCGCTCCACCCGGGCCAGCAGGTAGCTGTGCGCCACCATGGTGGGAAGGGCCACGGCAAGGCCCAGGGCGGTGGTCAGCATCGCCTCCCAGATCCCGCCGGCCAGAACCACGGCGTTCACCTTGCCGCCCATCTCCTGGATCACCATGAACGCCTTGATCATTCCCATGACCGTCCCCAGAAGCCCCAGGAGCGGAGCGATGTTTCCGATGGTGGCAAGGGCCTGCAGGTAGGACGACAGATCCCTCACCTCCTCCTCGGTGGAGTGGGCAAGAACGGTTTCGACGGTTTCACGGTCCTGATCCCTGACATCGAGGGCACGGGAAAGGACGCGGCCCATGGGTGAATCGCTCTCCTCGACCACCTTTCTGGCATCGTCTGGGCGGCCCTTACCCAACAGCTCGATGGCCTTCTCGGCCAGGCCGGAGCCCCGGCTGCGCAATCTGGCAAACCGGATCATCCGTTCGAGAAAAATGGCCAGGGCCAGAACCGAACACAGCAGGATGGGGATCACCAGCACCCCGCCCTTGGACAACAATTGGAACATGGGGATTCATCTCCTTATGGCGATGTCGATTGTTTCTGTTTATCCGCCTGCCGCATATCGTCAATAATATCAGCGGTACCATCAAAATCCAGATCCTGTTTCCGGAGCACCAGCTTCCCCGCGGCGTCATAGGTTTCCCAGATATCGGGTCGGCCGTCGCCGTTGGTATCCTCCTGGACGAGAGCAATTTTGCCGTTCCTGTAAAAGTACCAGATATCCGGCCGACCGTCGCCGTTGGTATCCCTTTCCGCCCGAACAGCCTGGCCGGATGCGTCATAGTACCAGGTCAGGGTCAGCCGGCCGGTGTGTCGATCGTACTCCTGGCTCTTCTGCAGTTTCCCGGACGGCCCGTAAAAATCACGCGCATCGATCTTGCCGTCGGAATTGGTATCTATCTCCTTCATCCGTACCACTCCCCCCTTATAAAAGGATCGAAGCTCCGGATGACCGTCTCCATTCCTGTCGATTTCGGCCACCATGGACCAGCCCGGTCTATCGAAATATTCAGTGGTTTCAAAGCTCCCGTTGTGATCGGCGTCAAGCATCAGCTTTTGTTTCTTCCCGTCCCGGTAGATGACCACAAGATCCTTCCGGCCGTCGCCGTTTTCATCCCGCTCGAGCCGGACCAGGTGCCCGGCCTTATAATATTGCCAGGTGTCGATTTTGCCGTCCTTGTCGGTATCGCTTTCCACCCGGATCCGTTGCCGCTTGCCGTTGAAAAAAATCGTCGTATCCGGCCTCCCGTCCCGGTTCTTATCCACGGTCTGGAAGCGCAGCTTTCCGTTCTTGAAGTGGGAGACCGTCTCCAGATATCCGTCTCCGTCCGCATCGTAGTCGACCTCCACCGGTATGCCGTTACGAAATCGGGTGATGCGATCGATGCGGCCCGTGTGGCGGGTGTCCTCCCGAATCTCCTTGGCCTGTCCCCTGGCGTCGAAATCAACGAAATAATCCATCTTCCCGTCGAAATTGGTGTCCTTTTCCCGGTGCACCGGCAGGCCGTTCTTGAAGTCGGTCACGATATCGAACACCCCGTCCCCATTGGAATCCCTTCGCTCCCGGACCGGTTTATTATGGGCAAAATCCGTTACGATCTCAAACCGGCCATCCTCGTTCCTGTCTCTCTTTTCCTGGAAAATCTCACCGTTTCGATAGAGGCGAAGGGTTTCGAACTTCCCGTCACCGTTGGTATCCTGGCTCGACGTGGCCAAGACCCCGTTCTTATACCGGTACACCGTATCTAGCCGCCCATCTCCGGTCGTATCCTTTTCGATGGTCAGGGGCCGGCCGGCCCCATCGAAAAAGACCCGTTCCACCAGCTTTCCCCGGGCGTTTCGTCTCTCTTGGCGGACCCGCTTTCCCTTCTCGAAATAGTCCACCACATCGATATGGCCGTCGAAATCCGTATCCCTCTCCAGCCGAACCAGTTTGCCGTCGCGATAGTACTGAAACCGGTCCATGATGCCGTCGCCGTTGGAGTCCATATCGAGCTGCACCAGCACCCCCCGGGCGTTGAGGTGGTAGATACGATCGATCTTTCCATCCCCGTTCGTATCCTTCTTGATAATCCTGGCATCGGCATACGAAAGGGCGGGGAGAAGCAAACAGAGGAGCAATGGCAGCAGCACCCGGCGCCAGCACCACCGGCGCCGCCGGTAAAGAGGAGATGATGGTGCGCGTTGGGTTCGTGGAGACATATGAAACGTTACCTCGGCGGCCCTTGAAAGGGGACAGGCGGGAACGCCGGCCAAGCCACCGGCTTATGGCGAATCGATGTCAGATCAGCGCCTTGGCAAACCCTTCCGGATCGAAGATCTGAAGATCCTCGATCCCCTCGCCGACCCCGATGTAGCGAAGCGGCAGATTCATCTCGTGGCAGATGCCCACCACGACCCCTCCCTTGGCGGTGCCATCGAGCTTGGTAAGCGCCATGGCGGTCACGCCGCAGGCCTCGTGAAAGAGGCGGGCCTGGGAGATGGCATTCTGGCCCGTGGTTGCGTCCAACACCAGGAGCACCTCGTGGGGCGCCGCCGCATCGATCTTCGCCAGTGTCCGCTTGATCTTTTTCAGCTCCTCCATCAGGTTTACCTTGGTATGCAGCCTGCCGGCCGTGTCCACGAGGACCAGGTCCGCCCCCCTGGATTTGGCTGCCCGGTAAGCGTCATAGGCCACGGCGGCGGGATCCGAGTTTTCCCGGTGCTTCACGAAATCCGCCCCTGCCCTGTCCGCCCAGATCTCGAGCTGTTCCACGGCAGCGGCCCGGAAGGTATCGGCCGCCGCGATCAGCACCTTTTCGCCTTCAACCGTCGCCCTGGCCGCCAACTTCCCGATGGTGGTGGTCTTCCCCACGCCGTTGACGCCCACCACCATGACCACCCGGGGACCCACGGGGGCCGTTTCTGCGGCAGCCGGGCCAGGCATGAGCGTCACGATTTCTTCCCGCAACGCCGCCTTCAGCGCGGCGGCGTCCTTCAGCCGGCCGGCTCTCCGGTGAATCCGCTCCATGAGGTCCGATGTGGTACGGACCCCGAGATCCGCCGTGATCAAAAGCCCCTCCAGGTCCTCCAGCAGATCGTCGTCCACCCCGGCTCGCCCTGAAAAGAGCTCGTCTATGTCCGTATTCAAAAAGTCCCGTGTCCTGGACAATCCCCTTTTGAGGCGATTGAAAAGGCCAGGGGAGGCATTTTCCTCTTCGGTCTCTTGCGGCTGGTTCTGATCCGCCGCGTCTTCCGGCTCTTTTTTCGATTTACCAAACCATCCCATGGGTCATCTTCCGATATGCGTCCGCAAGCAACGGGAGCGCCCCTGCCCATCCATCCTCTGCCAGGCGCTCCGAAATCCATTTTCCCCTCCCCTTATCACACGGCCCAGCCCGGACGCAACGGCCCCCGCCATTTCCCGGTGAGCGACATTGAAATTTTGCACGGCGCAGGTGAGGAGGCGCGGTCGATTCACCAAGAACCGCTGTGCGGTATCGCGATGGCAATCGTCTGCAGCCTCATGCCGCCTGGCGACGCTCCAGATTGACGGAGACGATTTTCGAGATCCCCTTCTTCTCCATGGTGACCCCGAAGAGCACATCGGCGAATTCCATGCTCCGCTTATTGTGGGTGATCATGACGATCTGGGATTTTTCACCAATGATGCGGAGCAGCTCGTTGAACCGGAACACGTTGGACTCGTCCAGGGGGGCATCGATTTCATCCATCAGGCAATAGGAGGCCGGTTTGAGAAGAAAAATGGAGAAAATAAAGGAAATGGCGCAGAGCGCTTTCTCGCCGCCGGAGAGCAGGCTGAGGCGCGTCACCTTCTTTCCCGGAGGATGGATGATGAATTCCAGACCCGACTCCAGAGGCGTGTCGGGCTCTGTCAGAACCAGTTCCGCGGTGCCCCCTTCAAAGAGCCGGGGGAATACCTCCCCGAGCTTTTCGTTGACAAGGGTCAGGGTTTCCAGAAACCGGGTCTGGGTCACCCGATTGATCCTTCGGATGACCTTCTTGAGATCCTCCAGGGCCTGGTTGAGGTCATCCCTCTGGGCGGCCAGAAACTCAAAACGCTCCTTCTGGCTCTCGTATTCCCGGATGGCACCGGGATTCACCTCCCCCATGCCCTCCAGCCGTCGGCGCAGGTCGGCCAACTGCGCCTCCATCTGCTCCGAGCTCCGCTGCTCGGACGCGTCCGCAAAACCGGATACGAGTTCCTGAAAGGACCGGCGATAGCGTTCCTCCAGGCGCGCGGTCTTGCCCTCCAGCCGCATGCGCCTTTCGGATTGGGCATCCTCCAGGATACGGGTCTTCTGAGCTGTTTTCTCCCTTCGGCGCTGAACTTCCGCCACCATGGCATCCTTCTTTCGCATCTCCTCGGAGAGGGCCTGGTACTCCCCTTCGTGCCGCTCCAATACCTGATCGATCCCCTGAATGCTTTCGTACTGGACCGGAAGGGCGGTTTCGAGTTCGGAAATCTTGCCCGCCGCGGCTCCGCGCCGCTCGGTTTTCGTATCGATGTCGCGACGCAACTGTTCGAGCCGCTCCTTTCCATCCCGTTGGAAGTCCTGAAGACGTCTCAGGGTGCTTTCTCCATTCTCCAGACGGGCGGTGAGGGTCGTCTGCTCCATCCTGCAGTCGAGGATGCGCTGGTCGAATGCGGCGGCCCGGTCATTCAAGTCCGAAAGGGCCCCGCCCTGGCTTTCGATCCGCTGCTGGAGCCCTTGGATCTCTTCCCGGAGTTGCGCCAGCTCTTCCTTGAACCGTTCCAGCTCGTCCTGGACGTCGCTTTGCTCCCCCTGCAGCTGCTCCTGTTCCAATTGAACGATATCCAGATGGTGCCGGGCACCCTTGTGGTCTTCGGTGGCCCGGTAGAGGGCTTTTTCGGATTCCATCTCGTCCCTGAGCGCCTGGTTCTTCTCTTCGGCAAGCTGGGCCAATTCGGTTTCCGCCGCCGTCACCCGGCCCTCGGCCGCCTCCTGCTCGATTCGGGCCTGATCCACCGCCCGGTCCAGCTCGGATATCTGTTGCTGAAGGGCTTTGAGCTCCTTTTTCTTCAGCAGGATGCCCGCCAGGTTCTCACGGCTGCCGCCGATCATGATACCCTGGTGACTCACCACGTCCCCCCCCTTGGTCACCACCGTCTGGACGGCACCGTTTCGGCGATACAGGGCCATGGCATCCGAAAGGTCCTCTGCAACGGCCACATGGCCCAGCAGGGCCTCGGCCACCTTTTCATATCCCGCCGACACCTTCACATGATTGAGGAGCCGCTTCTCCGCCTCTGGGCCCTTGGTCCCTTCCAGGGCCAGCGTCTTCACGCTGGATACGGGAATGAAGCCGCCCCGCCCCGAACCGGAGCGCTGAAGATAATCGATGGCGCCCCTGCCGACCTCATCATCATGCACCAGGATATATTGCAGGGATTCTCCAAAGACCGCCTCCACCGCCATTTCATAGGAGGGGGCCGGTTCGACCACATCGGCCATGACCCCCAGGATCCCGTTCATAAAGGCCGGCCTGGCGGCAGGCTCACCACCGCCCGCCGATGCGCGGGACTTCAAGATGGCTCTCACCCCGTCCTTGTACCATTCCAGGCTGTCCTCCATCTTCTTGAGAGCCGCATAGCTGGCCACAGTGCTCTTGCGTTCCACCTGGAGCGCCTGACTGCGGGCGAGCGTTTCCCCAAGGGCCCTGCGCCCGTCCTGGATTTCCACTTCCGCCAGGGAAATCCGCCCCTTCAGGTCTTCCACCTCGCCGCGGCACCCCTCGAGATCCTCCCGGGCGCCCTGGAGCTCGGACTCGGCTTCCCTCAGTCTCCGGCGCGCCAGGGCCTCCTGCTCATCGGTCTGCCGAAGGCGGCGTTGAAGGGTTTCCCGGTTCTGGGTCGCGTGCTGGTAAATGTTCTGTTGTTGGGCCTCCTTCGCGCTCATCTCCAGCAGCCGGCGTCTGTCCTTCTCCAGGCTCTGCTCAAGGGCGGCTCGGCTTTCTCGAAGGACCCGGGAGGCCTCGTTCTCGCGGTCCAGAGTCCCCTGGACCCCCTCCAACGCGGCACGGGTATCGGCGTTTTCGGTGAGGATCTGTTCAATCTCGCGGCTCATACGATCGTTCTTGGTCAGCAGCTCTTCCCGGGCCGCCCCAAGCGCATCGAGCTCCCGGCTCAGCCGGGCATCCTCCTCGCGAAGGTGGGCCAGGTCGTTTTCGGTCCTGTCAATGCGGCGCTGGATGTCGAATTTGTCAGAACGCTGCTCCGAAATGAACTGGTTCTTCTGGAAGCGGGACAGCTTGATCCGCTCCAGGGAGGAGTCCAACTGGTGCAACTCCGCCTGTTGCCCCCTTTCGGTGTCCCTGAGCGCGCTCAACTGCAGGTCGGCCTCCCCGATCTCCCTGGACAGCTCCCCGCATTGGCGAAGAGACAACCGGACGTCGAGTTCGGTCATCTGGCGCTGGCAGCGGTTAAAAACCTCGGCCTTTGCAGCCTGCCGCTTCAGGGCCTCCATCTGTCGCTCCACCTCGGCAATGATATCGTTCAACCGCAACAAATTCTGCTGGGTGGAATCGACCTTCCGGAGGGCCTCGTCCTTCCGCTGCTTGTAACGGGTCACGCCGGCCGCCTCCTCGATGAAAAAGCGTCTCTCGCCGGGGCCCGCGTCCGTTATGGCACCGATGCGGCCCTGTTGGATAATGGCGTAAGACTTGGCCCCCAGCCCGCTGCCGAGAAAAATGTTCTGCACGTCTTTGAGCCGGCAGGGTCGTTTGTTGATCAGGTAGGCGCTCTCACCGGACCGGTACAGGCGCCGGGTGATCATAATTTCAGAAAAATCCCGAAGCTCTTCGGGCATCAGGGTGCCATCGTTTACCAGGGTCAGGGAGACCTCAGCCATATTGAGGGCCGGTTTACCGCCGGCGCCGGCGAAGATGACGTCCCCCATGGACTTGCCCCGAAGCTGTTTAATGCTCTGCTCTCCCATGACCCAACAGAGCGCATCGAAGATATTGCTCTTCCCGCAGCCGTTCGGCCCCACTACGGCACAGACTCCCGGTGGGAATTCAATACTGGCCTTATCGAGAAAGGATTTGAATCCGATGATTTCCATCTTTTTCAGTTTCATGGCCAACGCTCTCCCCTGGATGCGGACATACGGGCTCTACGAAACGCTGCGCCCCTCTTCATGGATGCGCCCTTTCTATCAGGAAACAGTTCCCCTTGTAAAGCACAAAACACAATTTAGCGGGTAAGAAAGCATATCGAAATACAATATATAGGATTATTGCCGATACATCGGAAAAATCTGAGCAGCCACGGTGAACAGCATTCCCCCGTGCCGCGGTCCAGGTGAGCCGGCCCGGGGGCACATCCCCCCCCCGGCAGCAATGAGGGTTTGACCGCTTGGGTGGACGGAAGAATAAGCGGCCCGCGTTGAGACGCTCGCCGGAATCGAACGGGAATCATCTTGACACATCGGCGACTGCCCGGGTAAGAATTGAACTCGTAATGGGGAAAGGCGAGGTTGCCCTTCCCCCTTGAACCACCGAATTGAGGAGAAACAACCCACACCATGGCTCCCACGATACCAGAGAAAATCCTCGGAACCAAGAGACCAGACCCGACTCTGGAAATCGAATCCCTCAAAGCGCAACTGGCAAAGGCAAAACTTCATCGGCAGGAACTCCTTGATCGGCTTGCCGCCTTGGAGGCGCGCGGGAAGGAAAAGGAAGCGGATCTGAGGTGGAGCCTTCTTGCATTTGCGCAGCTTTTCCGGACCGATGGCGACGCTGAGCTCCATTCACATGTGGAGAGCGTCAAGCACCGCATCCAGAAAATGGCCTCCGCCTCTGAGCTCAAGGGCCTGCTCACCCAGTTGAAAGACGCCGCCATGAGACAGGGGATCCAAACCGCCGATAAAAAGAAAACCGGTTTGCGCTCATCGACCCTTTTCAAATGGTTTCACAACTCCGAAGCGGCGGAGGCAACCCTGCCGCTGCCCTCCCCCGCCAGCCCCGAACTGATAAAGGAGACCTATGACACCCTCCTGGACGAGCTTCGTCTGAATCTGGATGAACGGGTGCTCCATGAGCTCATGGGCATCAAGGGCCAGCTCGATACAGCGAACAGCGTCGATGATTTCATCCATATCCGAAAGCAGATACTGGAGCTGATCAAACGGTACATCGCCGGCATCGGCAAGGAACGGGAAGAGGCCGCCTCGTTTATCCGTGAAATCGGAGAACGGCTCATCGATCTGGAAGGCCATATGGTCCATTCGCTCTCATTTGCCAGGGATTCCCAGACGGTCAGCGCCACCTTCACCACCTCCCTGGATGATCAGCTGACGGAATTCAAGCAGGTCATCGACACATCCAACAACCTGTCCGAGTTGAAAAGCGCCGTGGCCTCCAGGCTCACCTTCATCAAGACCACGCTGGAGAACAAGCGGCGGGACGACTCGGTCCGCTTGAGACAGACCAATGAGCAGATGCAGCAGCTCCAGCAGGATCTCAGCGAAATGAAGGGGGAAATCGAAGCCGCCTGGCAACGGGCACATGCCCTGGAAAAGGAACTTCTGATCGATCCCCTGACCGGTATCTACAACCGCCGCGCCTATGACCGGAGGATTGAAGAGGAACTCCAGAGATACCAGCGCTATCACCGGGTCTTTTCGTTGCTGGTCTTCGATGTGGATCACTTCAAGGATATCAATGACCGGTACGGGCACAGTGCCGGGGATCAGTGCCTGAAGGAGATCATCAACCGCGTCAAGTTGATCCTGCGAAAAAGCGATTTCCTGAGTCGGTATGGAGGCGAGGAGTTCGTGGTCATCGTACCGGAAATCAATGCCGAGGGCGCCCTGGAGGTGGCCGAAAAAATCAGGGCTACTGTGGAACAAACCAAATTCATACATAAATCGGAGGTTGTCAAGATCACCATCAGCATCGGGCTGACCCATATCAAACCCGGGGACCGGGTCCATGACCAAATCTTCTCCCGCGCGGACCGGGCGCTGTACAACGCCAAGCAAGCCGGACGCAACCGGGTGCTGAGCCTGTAAGGGTCTTCCCGGTTTCCTGAAACAATCAGATGTCTGGAGGAGACAGGACGATGAATATGGAGGCCTTTTTAAAGCGCCCTGACGTTCAGGTGGTAACCGCCAACGAGAATCCCGAGCTACTCGAGAGAAGGCAATACAGACCGGCCACCTGTGCCGTGTTCCAAAAGCCCTTCACGGTTCTCGAGGCATGCGGGCAGACCACCTTCGATGTGGACGCGGAAGCCAGAAGGCAGTTGCCGGACATCATAGATAACCGGCTCCAGAGGGTGTGCGCCGTGGATGCCCTTGGCGAATCGGAAAAGGCCAATTATTGTAAAAAACGCCACATCGGCATCGTTTTCTCGGGGGGACCGGCCCCTGGTGGACATAACGTGATTGCCGGCATCTTTGATGCCGCCAAACGGGCCAATCCCGAGACGGTGCTCCATGGCTTTCTGATGGGGCCGGACGGAGTCATCGAGAATCAGAGCGTTGTTCTCACCCAGGACCTGGTGGACCGCTACCGCAATCTCGGCGGGTTCACCATGATCAAAACAGGGAGAACCAAAATCGATACCGCCGAGAAAATGGCCCTTTCTCGCCAGACCCTGAAGAAACTGGGCCTGGACGCCCTGGTGGTCATCGGCGGGGACGACTCCAACACCAATGCCGCCTTCCTGGCCCAGGAGATGTTGCGCGATGGTATCCAGGTCATCGGGGTGCCCAAGACCATCGACGGCGACATCCAGGTGCGGGACGCCAACGGAAAGACCCTCTGCGCCATGTCCTTCGGGTTTCACACGGCCGCCCGAGCCTTTTCCCAGCAAATCAGCAACCTGTGCACCGACTGCAGCTCGGACGTCAAGTACTGGCACATCTGCAAGGTCATGGGGCGGGTGGCCAGCCACCTGGCCCTGGAGGTGGCGCTCCAGACCCATGCCAACATCACCCTCATCGGAGAGGACCTCGCCGATTACGTGGACCACCAGCGATTGAGCAGGCCCAAAGCCGACGACGTCATCGATTACAGCGCTTACGGGATGACCCTGCGGCACCTGTCCCGGATCATCTGCGACGGCATTGTCCGAAGGGCCGAGGTGGGAAAGAATTACGGGGTCATCGTCATCCCGGAGGGCGTTCTCGAGTTCATCAACGAGATTCAGGTGTTCATCATCAAGCTCAACACCATCATCGCGGACTACAACCAGACCCATGACCGGGATTTCCACACGGCCTTTTCCTACCTGGAGGACAAGCTGGAATACCTTCGCCGCCTGGCGCGGGATATCCGGGAGAAGGGCGAGCTGGGCATCTGGAACACCCGGGACGAGGAGCTCTTCACCGATCTGCCCCAGTTCTTTCAGGAGGGGCTGCTCACCGAACGGGACAGCCACGGCAACTTCCAGTTCTCCCTGGTGGAAACCGATAAGGTCCTCATGGGCCTGGTCAAGGACTACCTCAACATACTGAAGGAAAAGGGAGAGTACAAAACCGGCATCCAGAAAGGCTATTACCGGGAGATCTTAGAGAAAGGCGGGCTGGATCCGGACCGTTACGGTCCTATCCTTTTCAGGAACTACCCGCAAGCCGATTACTGCCTGGTCAAACCCGACATCATCTCCAAAAAGACCCTCAAGCAGGCGCTGGTCAAGGGGGGCGTCCTCACCGACGAGCAGGGAATCCCAAAACCCATTGAAAAGACGTTCAACCTCTCGGTACCGAAATTCAAGACCCAACCTCACTTTTACGGATACGACGGCCGGGGAAGCGATCCGACCCGGTTCGACTGCATCTATGGCTACAATCTGGGCCTGACGGTGTTCAGCCTGATCGCCAACGGCGACACGGGCCAAATGGCCGCCATCCGGAACCTGGAAAAGGACTTTTCCCACTGGGAGCCCATCGGCATCCCCATCGCCCCCCTGATGCACCTCGAGGAGCGAAAGGGAAAGCTGGCCCTTGTGATCGAAAAGAGCGTCGTGGCCGTTCACTCTCCTGCGTTCCGGGTGGTCAAGGCGTTCCGGGAAAAATGGCTGGCCGCCACGCCGGGGGCCGACCACTTCCGCCGCCCCGGGCCCATCCGCTTCACCGGGAAAAGCGAGGAGGACCGCCCCATCACCCTGATGCTCAACGATCTCTGGAATGGCCACAACGGCATTACCTAGCCATCCGGGTCGATACATGCAATTATCGGTATGCTTCTTTGCAAAGGGAATCCGGGCGATACCTTCCGCCCCTTTCGATGTACCATTTTGTGTTAGAGGAGGCCCCCATCCGATCCATCAGAAAGTCCAGGGCGATCCTGAGAACACCCGCAAGTGCTTCGGCGTCACTTGAAAGCGAGGGCAAAAACACCGGCGGCCCGGGCTCCTTTCTGCGCGGCCCCTCGGGATTGTTCAGGGCGTTTTCCCTGCTGGACGGATTCATCTATGGGGTGTATGCCGATTCCATCGTCATCGCCGCGGCCTTGACCTATTCACTGGTCTGGCCCTGGCCCGATGCCAACATCCCCCTCGGCATCCTGATGGTATGTTTGGCGTTTCTGCCCATGTTTACGGTATATGCAATGCTTACCGGCCTGATGCCCCGGGCCGGCGGGGACTATGTCTGGCAGACCCGGACCCTGGGTGGATTCTGGGGATATATACTGGTTTTCACGCCCATCCTGTTCGGCCCCTGGTTCTATATGGCCTCCAACGTAGCTCCCGGCTCAGGGATGGTGGCGGCGCCGCTTTTCATCAGCCTGGGAAAGCTCCTGGGCGCACCGGCCCTTATCTCCTTTGCCGCCAGCCTCGGCACGCCCATCGGCACCTGGTGGTTCTACGTCTTTTACGTAACCTTTTCCGCCGTCGTTCTCGGCCTTGGCATGAGGCTCTATGCCAGGATCCAGCGCTGGTCCTTTCTCATCGGCTCCATAGCCGTGCTCAGCTGGATCATCTGGCTGCTGTGCACGACGCGGGCCGAATTCCAGTCGTGCTTCAATGGCTTCATGGCCGACACCTTGCACTGGGGCAAGGGCCATGCCTACCAGGAAATCCTGGCCCTTGCCCAGGCAAAGGGTTTTCACGGGGTGCCCCTCTCCCGGACAAGTGTCAAATCAAGCTTTTTGATCGGTCCGGTTCTGGCCTACACCTTCATGTATATCGCCTGGACGGGCACCCTGGCCGGCGAAATCAAAGGGGTCGGCAGGTTCAAGAACGCCTTTGGGATGTACTGGGGCGGCAATCTGTTTTCAATGCTGGTGTGCGCCGGCTTCCTGTGGCTGCTGCTCTCCCGGATCGGAAACGTTTTCTTCACCTCTGCCAACTATATCTGGGCCAGCGGCAATGCCGGGGACATGCCCATTGCGCCCTACTACGGGCTCTTCCTCCTGGCCCTGAGCAAGAACCCCTGGGCCTGGCTCTGGATCGCCCTGGGGCTGAACGCCTGGTTCTGGATCTGGCCCACCAACAACATGGTGGGATCCACGCGGGTCATGTTCGCCATGTCCTGTGACGGGATGCTGCCCAGTTGGGTGGCCAGGGTGTCCAGGCGCTGGGGAGCGCCGGTGGTGGCCATCGGCATCTGCTACGTTGGCTGCCTGATCATGGGCTGGCTTTACCTGTTCACGGATTTCGCCCGGTTGACCCTGGACATGCCGCTGATGTCAGCCATCGCCTTTGCAGCCAGCACCCTGGCCGGCACCCTTTTCCCGTACCTGAAAACCACCCGACATATCTATAAGGACTCATCCGTCGCCAGGTACAAGGTATTGGGCATCCCCCTCATCACGGTCGCGGGCGTGCTCGGGTTGATTTACTTTGCTGTCATCTTCCGTCTCTACCTGACGGATGGGCGTTACGGTGTCAACGACCGGCTCTCGGCTGTCTTCATCCTTGCCTCCATCGCCGTGAGCGTGCTGATTTACCTGGGGTGTCGATATTACCGGCGGCAGGGCGGAATTGATATCGACCGGGTCTTTCGGGACATTCCCGTTGACTGATCGACAGGGAAACGCCCCCTGAACCCGGCGAATCCGGCGGATATATGGCATTACGGAAAGAAAAAATCACCCGTCTTTTTTTTACCACGGGCATCCATGGCTCCGAGAGGTGCTGGCGCAAGCTGGTCAACGCGGGCCCCTTCTTCGATGCGGATGCGGTGATATTAAGCGGCGACATCCTTGGGGTGGGACTGCAGTTGGTGGTTCAGGAACCATCCGGGCGATGGCGTACGCAGTTCATGGGAGAAACCGTCCAGGTTGCCAGCCGCGGGGACCTCGGCGGGCTGGAAGCGAAAATTCGCGCTGCGGGCCGGTATCCGTACCGAATCCCGGCGGAGGAGGTAGCAGCATTCTCAGCTTCCGCCGAAAGGCGGCAGAAGGCTTATCGCTCCCAGGCCGTCCAGTCCCTCGAATCCTGGCGGGAGCTGGCCGAGGCGAAGTTAGCCCCCGGAGGGCGCAAGATCATCATCACTCCCGGGAGCGGAGATCCCCCCTTTGTGGGAAACATTTTAGGGCAGTCGCCGGTAATCGAGTGGGCAGAGCGCCGGATCGTGTGGCTGGACGACATCCATCCCATGGTCTGCGAGGGAGCCACCGGACCAACGCCTTGGGCAGCGGCAGGTGAGATGGCGGAGGAGGATCTGCTCCAGACGCTGAAGGCACAGATCAAAGAGCTCGATAAGGCCAGTGAGGCGGTTTTTGATTTCCATGCCCCCCCTTACCGCTCGGGCCTGGATGACGCCCCCATCGGTATCGACGGGACGGTCCACCGGGATTGGGGAGCGGGATACGGCGGCTGCCGGTTCATGCCCGTCGGCAGCCGGGCCGTTCGAAAGGCCATCGAGATATATCAGCCGCTGCTGGGCTTGCACGGTCTGGCCCACGGTGCCCAGGGCGTCGTTCGGATCGGACGCACCGTTTGTCTCAACCCGGGCAGCCTCTATGCCGAAGGGGTGCTGTCCGGGTATCTGGCGACCCTGGACAGCCGGGGCGTGCGTGATTATCAGCCCATCCGGGGATGA
>CAYOXD010000034.1:0-25599 GCA_964407825.1 uncultured Desulfobacterales bacterium
GCAACGAAGACGCTCTTCCCCCCGTGATGAACGCCTGTCGTCTATTGTAGTGCTTGCGAGGAAGATTACACGAGGAGGACACGAAATTGCAAGCCGGATTTAAACAAACGCCTTTCAGGCGCCTTCCTGCTCCCGGGCGCGAATCGCATCGATGGCGTCCGAGGCAGCCTCGCGGACCGATTCGGGGAAGGCCTCGGACTGATAGGGCTGCAGATGGGCCACGAGGGACGCGTCTCCGATCTCTCCCAGAAGATACAGCAGATCTCCCTGAACCGTGTCGGAACTTGCCGAAAGCAACGCCATGATCTTCTCTTCCGCTCTCCGGGCCAGGAGCGGCGCCTCGGCGGCCAGGGTTTCGAGGGTCACCATGGCGCCCAGGCGGATTGGCCACTTCTCATCGATCAGAAGCTCGAAAATCGCGGGAAAGAGAGCATCGGCCGATGCCATCATTTGCGCGATCTGTGAGGCCTTGCCATCCTCGATAATACCCCTGAGGGAGGTTGCGCTGAGACGGGCCGGGTCCCGGTGGACAATGCCATCGGCAAGCTCGGAGAGGCTCACGCCCCCGGTCCACCGGAGCTGGTCGTCCAGAATGACCGCGGGAACGGACTGGATCTCGTACCGGGCCGCCTGCGCCGGGAAAAGCGCCGCGTCGACGATGAACAGTCTGGCCCCCGGCGTGATGGCGGTCAGGGCGGCGAGGCGGCGTACCATTTCTGGGCAAAACGGGCACCGGCTTGAAATAAAAACGGTCAGGCGGGTGGGAAGACTCACCGCTGACAGGGCCCCGCGGATTTCAGGAGATACCCCGGCGCCGGCAACCGGATCGTCCAGGCAGGCCAGAAAGACCGGCAGTTCGGGCCCGAGAGGCACCGCATGGTACAGAAGCCTGTCGCCGATTCCGATGGCGGGCATGCCATCGGCGGGTTTCAAAGGCTTTCGGTCCACGGCAATTTGTGGCGCACATCGGAGCAACTGATCGCAAAACTCGCTCAGCCGCCTGCCCGTCTCTCCGTTGTCGGCATGCAGGGTGATCTCGACCAAATCCGGCCGCAACCGGGCCCAGTCCTCGATCGTCCTGGTATCTTCTCCAGTCAACATGAAAAAAGTCCCTCCGAATTTATGTTCCCATCCTGGCAGACGACACCAGATCCCCTACCACCACTTCTTCCGTTTGCAGTAGTACACCATTCCGGCGACCGCCGTCAGCATCACGGCCCAGACGCCGGCGTATCCCCAGCGCCAGTCGAGCTCGGGCATGTTTTTGAAATTCATTCCGTAGACGCCGGCGATGAAGGTGATGGGAATGAAGATGGTGGCGATGATGGTCAGGGTCTTCATCACCTCGTTCATCCGGTAGCTGACGATGGAAAGATACAGATCGAGAAATCCGGAGAGGATGTCCCGGTAGGACTCGATGGTGTCGATGATCTGGATCGTGTGGTCGTAGACATCCCGCATGAAAAGACGCGTCGGCTCCCGGATGATCGCCGACTCCTCCCGGGTGAGACGATTCACGACTTCCCGGAGGGGCCAGACCTGCTTTCTGAGGAAGATGAGCTCGTGTCGCAGGGCATGGATGGTCTGCATGGCTTCGGCCCGGGGAGAGTCGATCAACTCGTCCTCCAGGGACTCCAGGTCCTGGCCCAGAGTTTCCAGAATGAGGAAGTAGTTATCGACGATGGCATCCGTGAGGGCATAGGCCAGATAGTCGCAGGACTCCCTTCGCAGCGTGCTCCCGGTCTTGCCGATCCGCTCGCGCACGCCGTCGAAGACATCACCGGTGGATTCCTGGAAGGAGATGAGAAGGTCCGGGAAGATGATGAGGCTGATCTGCTCGGACTTGATCGCGCGGGTGCCGGAATCGTATTTGAGCATCTTGAGGACGATGTAGAGGTAGGTATCGAAGGCCTCGGCCTTGGGCCGCTGCCGGGTGCTGAGCACGTCCTCCAGGGTCAAGGGGTGGATCCCGAACTTCTTTCCGATGCTCTCCACCAGGGCCGCATCGTGCACCCCGTCGATGTTGAGCCACAGGCGCTTTCCGGCAGAACGCTTCAGGCCCGAGAGCGCTGCGGCATCCTGCAGCGCCGTGGTGGAAGTGCTCTTTTCATCGTAGGTGGTGAGGGTGATGCGGGTTTTGTCGAGTTTCCGCTCCCCCACATGGACCAGGGTCCCAGGGGCCGCGCCCGCCTTCTTGGACGTTCTTTTGATGTATCGTGACATGGGGATTCCTTACTCTCCTTCCGGCGCTTGTGCGGCCGGGTGAATCATGCCGTGTCCCATCTCCCAGCGCTTGTCCAGGAAATAGAGGATCGGCACCGTCATCCTGGAAAAGATGAGGGAGGCCACCTCCCCTGCCATGAGGCTGATGGCGAGTCCCTGGAAGATGGGGTCGGAAAGGATCACCGAGGCGCCCACCACCACGGCCGCGGCCGTGAGCATCATGGGCCGGAAGCGCACGGCGCCCGCATCGATCACGGCGCGATCCAGAGGCACCCCCTGGGCCAGGCGAAGTTCGATGAAATCCACCAGGATGATGGAGTTTCGCACCACGATACCGGCACCGGCGATGAAGCCGATCATGGAGGTGGCGGTAAAAAAGGCGCCCAGGGCCCAGTGGGCGGGCAGGATGCCGATAAGGGAGAAGGGAATCGCCGCCATGATCACCAGGGGAGTGGTGTAGGACTGAAACCAGCCCACCACCAGGATAAAGATCAGAACCAGCACCACGGCGAAGGCGATCCCCAGATCCCGGAAGACCACGTAGGTGATGTGCCACTCGCCGTCCCACTTGAGGGAATAGCGCCCCTCGCTCCGGGGAGCGTGCGTCATGTACTGCTTCAGGTGATAGCCCTCCGGAAGGCTCAGGGCCTCGATCTTCTTTTTCATCTCCAGGATGGCATAGACCGGGCTCTCCTTGACGCCGGCCACATCCCCCGTGACGTAGACCACCGGCATGAGGTTCTTGTGGTAGATGCTCCGGTCGTTGTCCGTGGCCTCGAAGGTGACGAGGGCCGAGATGGGCACCAGGCGGCCGCCCGTGCCTCCGATCTTGACCGCGCCGAGCCGATCGATGCCGGCCCGGTCCGCCAGCGTGGGTTTGAGCAGGATCTGGACATCCTCCTTTTCAAGGGGCATGTGAATCAGCCCCAGGGATCGGCCTCTGAGGGTGGTTCGAAGCGCGGAGGTGATCTGGGCGGCGGAAATCCCGTTGAGGGCCGCCTTTTCCTTGTCGATATGGACGACATAGCGTTTCTGATGCCCCTCCATGTACCAGTCCACATCCACCACGCCGGGGGTTTGATCGAAGATGGAGCGGATCTTGAGGGCGATCTGGCGCTGGCGCTCGTAATCCGGGCCGTAAATCTCCGCCACCAGGGTGGCCAGTACCGGCGGCCCGGGCGGCACCTCCACCACCTGGATCCTCGCGCCGTAACGGTCCGCGATGGCCTTCAGGGCGGGCCTCACCCGCTTGGCGATGGCATGGCTCTGCTCCCGGCGGCGGTCCTTGGAGACGAGATTCACATGGATTTCGGCCATGTTGGGACCCCGCCGCAGGTAGTAGTGGCGCACCAGCCCATTGAAATTCACGGGACCGGCGGTGCCGGCATAGATCTGGTAGTCGGCCACCTCGTTCACCGTTGACAGGTAGCCGCCCATCTCCTGGCAGGCCGCGGTGGTCTCCTCCAGGGTGGCCGTCTCGGGCATGTTGACGATCACCTGGAATTCACTCTTGTTATCGAAGGGCAGCATTTTCACCCGAACCCAGCCGAAGGCCACCATGGCGCAGGCCCCCAGCAGCAACACCACCACCATGGATAGAAATCCCCATCGCCAGGCGGGCCGGTGGATCAGGGGGTCCATCACGCGGCGGTACAGCCGGGTGGTCCAGTCCTCGGCATCGTGGGCACCGGCCGCCTCCCCCTTCCCATGCCCTCCCTTCCGGTGTTTCAGGAGCCGGATCGCGGCCCAGGGCGTGACGATAAAGGCGATCAGCATGGAAAAGACCATGGCCGCCGAGGCCCCCACCGGTATGGGCCGCATGTAGGGGCCCATGAGGCCTCCCACGAAGGCCATGGGCAGGATGGCCGCGATCACCGTCAGGGTGGCCAGGATGGTGGGGTTTCCCACCTCGTCCACGGCCTCGAGGGCCACCTGCAGCTTGGGCCGGTCGGCGTTCTCGGGCAGCCGGTAGTGGCGCACGATGTTCTCCACCACCACGATGGCGTCATCCACGAGAATACCGATGGAAAAGATGAGCGCGAACAGGGTGATACGGTTCAGGGTGTAGCCGTACAAGAAGAAGACCGCCAGGGTCAGGGCCAGGGTGACCGGTATGGCCAGCGCCACGATCCCCGCCTCCCGGTGCCCCAGGGTGAACCAGATAAGGGCACTGACCGAGAGCACGGCCAGCAGCATGTGAAACAGCAGTTCATTGGATTTTTCTTCGGCGGTCTTTCCGTAATCGCGGGCGATAACCACATGGATATCGTTCGGAATGAGGGGCCCTTTCAGGTCCTTCACCTGTTGAAGCACCCTGCGGGCCACCCAGACGGCGTTGGCTCCCTTGCGTTTGGCCACCGTCAGGGTCACCGCCGGAAAGAGCCCTCCCCTGCCCGGGCCGATCCCCCCCGTGCCCGGATCCAGGGCCGCGGGCCCGGTGCCGTAGAACACGTATTTATTCGGCTCCGTGGGTCCGTCCACGATATCGGCCACGTCTCTGAGGTATACGGGTCTGCCGTTTGCCACGTGCACCACCACCCGGCCCACATCGGCGGCATTCCGGAAAAACCCGCCCACATGTACCAAGATCTGCCCCTCCGTGCTGGGAAAGCTCCCCGCATCCGCGGCCTGGTTGGCGCCCTCGACCATCTGCGCCACCTGATTCTCGTCCAGGCCGAAAGCCGCCAGCCGGACCGGGTCGAATCGTATCTGGACGGTGCGCCGCTCCCCGCCGATGAGCCGGGTGCTGGACACGTTGGGCTCACGCTTGATCCGGTTCTCCACCTCGGCCGCCACCCGACGAAGCTCATACCGATCCACCTCCCGGCTCGTGAAAGTAAGGGCCAGGATGGGCACATCATCGATATACCGGGGCTTTACAAGGGGCCGGGAGGCTCCGGGGGGGATGCGGTCGAAATTGGCCATGAGCTTGGACTGAAGCTTGACAATGGACTGCTCCTCGGGCTGGCCCACATAGAATCGCACCACCGCCATGGACATGCCGGGGCTGGAGGTGGAATAGACGTACTCCACCCCGGGGATCTCCCATAGCAGCTTCTCCATGGGCGACGTGACGCGCTGCTCCACCTCCTTGGCCGAGGCGCCAGGCATTCGCACGAAGACGTCGATCATGGGCACGATGATCTGGGGTTCCTCCTCCCGGGGCAGCTCGATCACCGCCATCAGGCCGAGGAGAAGCGATGTGATGATGACAAGGGGGGTCAGCTTCGAGTCGATAAAGAAACGCGCGATCCTCCCTGCGGGTCCGAGCCGGCTGCTCATGAAGCCTCCTCGGCAAGGGCGCCGTCCACGACCTGCGGCCCGGGGTCAAGAACGTAACGGTCCCCCGGGTTGAGCCCGGAGAGAACCTCAACCCCCTCTCCCCCAGCCAGGGGATTTCCTAGGCGAATCAGCCTGAAGCGAATGACATGCTTATCATCCACCTTATAGAGGCCCGTCAGCTCGCCCCTTCTCACCACGGCGCTTTCCGGGATGTGGATGATCCGGATCTCGGGCCCGGGGATAAGGACCCGCACAAAGAGGCCCGAGCGCAGCCCCGGCACCGGGGACAGCGTCAGCTTGACCTTCACGGACCGGGTGGCCGCATCGGCCGCGGGCATGATGGCCTCCACGGTTCCGGAAACCCGCCGGTTCCCGAGCGCCGGAAGCACCGCCTCCAGGGACTGGCCGGGCGCCACGTCCCCGATCTTGGTCTCCTCCAGCACGAACACCGCGCGGTACCCCTCGAGCCCCTCCATCCGCACCAGGGGAAGCCCCGGGGAGGCAAGATCCCCGGGCTCGACCAACTTTTCCGTGATGATGCCGGCATAGGGCGCCCGCACCACCGTATCCCCACGGGTGGCGGCCGCGGCATCCAGTCCGGCCCGGGCAAAGCCCACCCGGTTTTCGGCCGCCAGCACCATGGACTTGGCCCGGTGGACGGCCGCCTGGACCGACAGATACTTCGCCTTGACCTCGTCGAACTCCTGGGGGCTGACCGACTCGCCGGCCACCAGCTTGCGGTAGCGATCGTAGGTGGCTTGGGCCAGCCTGGCTTCGGCCTGGGCCGCGTTCAGGGCGGCCTGGGCCGCGGCCTGGCCCCTTCTTGCCTCCTCGAGGGAGGCCACGGCCTGCTGATAGCCGGCATGGATCTGCTGCTGGGTGAGCACCACCAGGACCTGGCCATGTTTCACCCGGTCGGCTTCGTGGACCTTGACCTCGCTGACCGTTCCCACCACCTTGCTGGAAAGGGTGCTGGCCAGCCGCGGCTCAACCGTCCCCACGGCCTCGTACTGCCGATGCCGCGTGTCCAGCCGCGCCACGGCGGTGCGGACCGTGACCTTCTTCTTCGCTCCGGGAGCGGTCTCGCCGGGTCCTATCTTATCCCCGCAGCCCCCCATCAGCAGGCATAGAACAATGCCCCCAACCCATATGAATTTCCGCATGAATTTCTCCTATTGGCGCCCCCCCTGTCCCTGTCCATCACTCCAGCTTCGCCGTAAGGGTGCCGCTTGCCAGCTGAAGATGGATATAGGCCACCCGGTAATCGTGCATGGCCTGGTAGAGGTTGTCCCGGGCGTCCTCGATGGCGGTTTCGGCATCCAGGAGCACCACGATGGTGAGAAGCCCGTTGGCGTAACGGTCCGCGACGATGCGGCGATTCTCTTCAGCCTGGACAACGGCCCCCCTGGCCACGCCGATCCGCTTATCGGCACTGCAGGCCAGGTAGTAGGCCTTTCGCACGGCCACCTGGATGCTCGAAATGAGCTCCTGACGCCGGGCCCCGACCTCGGCCAGCGCGGCTTGGGCCTCCCGGGTTCCGCTGATGGTTCGGCCGCCTGAAAAAAGGGGCACCTTCAGAAGGGCTCCAACCGTATAGTTATCACCGGAATCGGAAAAATTCTCCGAGTTGATCTCATAGTTGCCGAAAAGGCTCAGGGAGGGAAGATGCCGACAGCGCTGCCGTTTAATTTCGTTACGGGCCATGCCGGCCTGTTTTTCCAGCAGGTGAAGCTCAGGCCGGCGCTTGAGGGCCAGACGGATCCACTCAGCCAGGGATTGGCTCCGGCAGGGCTGTGTCGAAAGGTCATCCGAGAGGTGGTATCGGACCATGTCCTTGCCTCCCATGGCTGCGTCAAGGGCGGCCATGGCCACGGACAGGGCGCTGTCCGCCTCGAATAGCTTCTGCTCCAGGTCGGCCAGGTGCACCTTGGCCCGCAGCAGATCGCTCTTCACCACAAACCCGGCCCCGTAGCGCTGCCGGACCAACTTGAGGTGGGCCTTGGCAAGGGCAATGGACTGTTCGATCACCTGGAGGTGGGCCCGACTCAGGAGGGCATCGTCATAGGCCACGGCGGTATCGGCAATCACCTGCTGCCGGGCCTGATTGCAGACGATCCTGGCCGCGTCGGCGCCCTCCTTCGCCTCGCGCCAGCCGAACCAGGTCTGCCCACCGTCGTACAGGGACCAGGTCAGGGAAAAAACGCTGACGAAATTATCGATCCCGTCCGGATCGTTCAACCGGGCCGGATCGAAATCCGCCTGGGTGATGGTCTCCTGATCGAGCTTGGTGCCGAAGGCCCACATGGGATTGGTGGTACGGCTGTAACGCTCGCTGAAGGCCAGCTGTGGCAGAAATCCGGCCCGGGCCTGGCCCACCCGGGCATCGGCGGCCCGGCGCCGGCTGTTGTAAATCTCCAGCCGGGGCTGCCGGGAAAGGGCGATGGCCACGGCCTGGAGCCGGCTCAAAGGCCTCGGCGTCCCGGGCGGGGCAGCCCAAAGGATGTAAGGAAATACAAAGAGCAGTCCGATAGGGTACAGGAGCTGCCAGAGGGTCAACCGGTGCCGTTTCATCGCGCCTCATGCTATGCAGGGGGTTCAGGTTTCACTACAGGCCGTTCACAGAATATCAAAAATCAAACTCCCAAAACAAATCCACTCCACTGGTCTGATCGTTTCCCGCCTGGGTCTCCAGGCGCAGGTTCGGGTCGATCTCGTAGGAGACATCCACCTGGCTGGTCTGTTCCTCCCCCCCGGTGTACTGGTAGCTCACATAGAGATCGGGACTTAAGTATTTCCCCAGGGTCACGGCCCCAAAGCCGCCGTTTTCTCCGGATTCAATGGAAAATGAATCGAGGAAAAAGACATCCCCCAGCAGCCGCCGCAATTCGGATGCCACCAGGTTGCCCGTGAGGCCGAGTGCCGCCTTCTCCACGCTGAAGGCCTGCCCTCCCTTGAGCGAGTCGGTGGATTTTCCGAAGACGATATAGGAGATGATATCCGATGGGTCCATCTTGGGGTCGCTGTCGAGGCGCAGCACCAAGTGCCGGGCGGTTCCCGAAATCAGAACCATGATGAGGGCATCCCGGATCTTTGCCTGCGCCTTGATGTCGAGAACGGGATTGGGCTCTTTCAATCCGATGAAGTTGACCGTCCCCTTCTGAACAACGAATCGCCTCCCCTGAAAATAATAGAACCCCCTGATGGTCCGAAGCGCTCCCACCAGCGTAAAGGATTTCCCGCTCCTCTTTCCGAGCGTGAGATTTCCCCCTATCTCCGCATTGAGATCCTGGCCTTTCAACCATAGGTTTCTGGGCGCCTTGATGGTAATCCGGGTCGCGAGATGATGGATAAATTCCGGTTCCGGTGTCTCTTGGGCAATGCGTTCCTTCCCGTTTCCGGCGGCGGTCGCCCCGACGATCTGGATATCCGGGGGCGTCTGGGGCGCCATCCGGTCCAGATTTATTTTCCCCTGGGTCAGGGTGATCTCTCCTGCCAGGGACAGGGCGTCCACGGGACCTTTCAGGGAAAGCCGCGGGCTGATCCGGGCTTCGATGGCCTTCTGGTAGGGAATGAGAAAATCCTTCCCCCTGAAGGTCAGATCGACCCGATGGGGCCTTATCCCCTCCAGATCCACCCGGCCGGCAACCTCAAGGGTTCCCTCCCTGTCTCCCCTCAGGAGCAATTTCCGAATGTCCAGCCGATCCTGATCAATATGGATTTTAGCGGTCACGGTTTCGTAGGTCAACCCGTTTTTCGGAAGCGTTAGATAGCCGTCCTCCAGCCGCAAGTCGCCCTTCACCCGGGGCGCCTGAACGCTTCCACCCACCGTGATGTCGGCATCGGCCACGGCGTCGAAGGCCACCTCCTTGGACACGGGAAGGGGAAGATCGGACAACCGAAGATGCCTTATCCGTAAGAAGGCATTCAGGGCCCCCTTGTCGAAATCCGCCTTGAAGGGCCTCAGGGACAGCGCCCCGGTCACGGTCCCGCGGCCGCTCAGGACCGGCTTTCCGGCCCTGTTGAGATCGATGGACGCCGTGGTCCTGCCATGGGCGTAGGTGGCCGCCATGTCCGCATCCGCGGAACCGAACCCGCGACCCGAAAGGCCCCTGCCATGGATCTGGACCTTGACCACCGGCACCGCCAGGCTGCCGGCGATCGTGATCCGCCCGGAAAGCAGGCCCCTGGCCTCGTAATTCCCGTCCCAGAGCCATGACAGACGATCCAGATCCAAATGCGCGACTTCCAGGCGAAGATCGTTCTGTCCCGTCATGCCCAGATGTCCCGCGAGGGTGATCGCCGCCTTCCGGGAGGTCATGTGAAAGGCCGCCACCTTCAACACGTCCCCGGCCCAATCGAGCTTCAGGGGCCCCTGGTTCACCAGGGCGTCGAGCATGGCGTACCGGGGGGAACTGAATCGCAGCGTATCGAGCGCCACCCGCACCTGACCTTGGGCCGGAAGCTCGACCCGGCCGGCGGCGCGCAGGGCATTGCCGCTCTCGTGGGTCAGGTTTCCGTCAAAGGAGACGGCCCTGTTCGACACGGCCGCCGACAGGGCCAGGGACTTGAACCGGTTGCCCCTGTATACGGTATGGGTCAGTCTCAGCTTCGCGGCGCCCGTGCCGAATCCTGGTCCCGGTCTCCATTTCCCCTCCCCCGAGAGCGTCCCTGTGGAAACTTCGCTCAAGGCCAGACGCCGTCCCTCGATCTGAAAGGCGATGTCCGGGCGGTCCAGGGATCCGGTGACCGTGCCGGACACGGTCGCCTCGCCTTCGCCCTTCACGCCCGCATCTCCCCTGCCCCGCATCCGCGTGCCGCCAAAAAGAGCGGACAGATCCAGCCCCCGCGCCCGGGCCGTGAAGCTTGCCCGCCGCGGCGGGCCCTTGGAGAGAAAGCCATTTCCGACACCGCTCATCTCGATCCGGCCGCTGGATGTATCCAGCCCCGCCTCCAACAGACGCACCTGTCCCTGGTGGATATCGGCCTTCAGTCGGCCGCCCGTCAGGGACGTCCCCCGGAAGGACACCTTCGCGTTTTGCAGGGAGGCATTGATCCGGAGCTCGGAACGGGCAAGATCGAAGTCCGCCGGGAGTTTCCCCTGGCAGGTCAGCTTAAGGGCCGCCTCTCCGGCGATGCCGGCCGCCCCCAGAAGCGGAACGCCGCGCAGATCCTTGTCAGAAAGGAAGAGGGAAAGATCAAGATGCTTGGTGGCGGCCCCCTCCATAAACCCGGTGCCGCTGGCGGAGGCCTGGAGCCGACCGAAGTTGCCGGTCAGGCGAAGCCCCCGGATATCGATGCGGCCATCCCTGACGGCGGCATTCAGGAGGCCCTTTTCCACCCGCCACGCATCCACCTGCGATGGGCTCAGGCGCACCCGCAGCTGGGCGTTTTCGAGGGAACCGGTATCTGAGAACCGGCCTTCGAACCGTGCCAGAGCCCCCAGGGACGTACCGGGCAGCCGAGCCCGAACCGCGAGCCGATCCACGCTGAGCCGGCCGCTGGCCGGATCGAAAACGGCGGTCCCGCTTAGTACCAGCTGCTGCAATTCCGGCCGATTCATGGCAATCCGGGCCCTTTCGATCCCAAGGGTGAGGCGGCCGGTGTAACCGAGCCGGGCGGCCAGCTCCTGAACCCGGATGACCCTGGTGCCGGCTGCGTCGCCGGCCATTTTCAGCCGCAACCTGCTGTTTTCAATATGAATAGAGCCAACAACCACTCGGAGGGGCATCCCGGATGCGCCGGACGGTGCGGTCTTTCCTCCGCCGTTCTTCAGCAACCCGAAGAAATTGGTCTTTCCATCCGCACGGGTGATCAAATTCACCTCGATCCCGGACAGGTCTACGGACCGGATATAGACCATTCGCTTCAGAAGAAGGGGGATTGCATAGCGCAGGGAAACCCGCGCCACGGATAAGGCAGGCCCCTGAGCAGTGGACAGCCGAATATTTCGAAAGCCCAGGTGGGTTATGAAATTGCCCTCGATCCCGCCGATTTCGACGCTGGCGTTCAGGGTCTTATCCAGTTGGTGGACCAGGACCGTCCGGACGAGCGCCCGGACCGGTGCGGTCTGAAGGGCCACCAGGATCGCCACGATAGAGGCGGCAAACAAGAGAAGGGCCCCGCCCATCCATTTCAGGATCCGGCCCGGCCGCAGAAACGCCTTCATATGGGCAATCCCTGTTTATATATCATTTGTACCCATCGCTATCGTTGTCGCTATCGCTATCGCTATCGTTGTCGTTGTCGTTGTCGCTATCGTTGTCGTTGTCGTAATCGTTGTCGCAATCGCAATCGCAATCGCAATCGTAATCGCAATCGAAAGAAATCCCACCGCTCAGAATGCCTGGCCGATGCTGAAATGGATCCGCCATCGGGTCTCGCTCGATGTTTCGGGGTTCAGCTTGTAGCCCAGGTCCACGCGAAGGGGCCCCACAAGGGTATTGTAGCGGATTCCAACGCCTGTCCCATAGCGCAACCCGTTCAGGGGAAAATCGAAGGCCTTCTCCGACACGACCCCCGCATCCAGGAAAAGCACGCCGGAAAGGGCGCCATAGAGTTTTCGACGCAACTCGATATTGGCGTTCAGGGCCGAGAGCCCGCCCAGAGGGGTTCCCTCGCTGTCCTTTGGGCCCAGTTCCTGGTATCCGTACCCCCGGACCGTGTTGCTGCCCCCCAGAAACAGCCTTTTGAAAATCGGAATATAATCCGTATTGCCCAATTCCTGAATGGTCTGCATCCGAAGCCGGCCCGCGATAACGGTCCTCAAGGGGGCCCGGTGATAGGCTTTCATCTCGAGTTGGGGACTGACATAGGAAACGTCCGAGCCGATATATTCGGACGCCAGGACGACCCCGAGGGAAAGGACGTGACCGGCGCTGGGGTTGATCTCCTCGTCGAGCCTGCTTTGGGAGAGCCTCCAGGAAACCGAAGAGATGAAATAATTGTCGTCTCGCCGGTACCGTGCCAGCTCCTGGGGGTCCGTCACGTTCAGATTTTCGAGCCGGTTCATCTCCAGATCGTACCCGAAGACCGTCTGCCAATGCCATTGAAACTCGTGGGTGAGGTAGGTATTGGCGTAGGTCTTCAAATTGTCATAGGAATCCAGATGGTCCCGCTCAATTCCACCAGCGACCGTCAGCGCGTTTCGCGGCCCCATAAAGTAAGGCTGGACGTATTTTCCCGCCATGCCCGCATAGAGCGACGAATACTTGGCATCCAGACTGAACCGGCCGGCCCAGCCGGCCGGGTTTCGATAGATCCAGCCCGCCCTTGCCCGGAGCTTATCCTCGGTTCCGTAACCCAGGCCGAACTTGACGCTCTGGCGCTTCTTGGACTTCAAAACCACGTCCATGGGCACAGCGTTGCTTCCTGAAGCCGGCTCCCCCGGACGGATCAGGGCAGCCTTGAAGATATCAAGATTATAAAGATTTCGTTGGCTCCGGTCTACCTTGGACGCATCGTATAGCGTCCCTGACGTGAAGGTGACGGCCCTTCGGATCACCGCCGCCTTTACCGGCAGCCCCTGCCGTTGAATCCGCAATTCCCCGAAGCGGCACCGGGGCCCGGGGTCGACCTCGAAACGGATCGCGGCGGTGTTGGTCCGGATGTTGACCAGGGCATGGGCGGTCACCTTGGCCAGAGGATAACCCCGGTTTCCCAGGGTCCTTTTGAGCAGGTCCTTGGCGCTGCGGTACTTTTCGATTTCAAAGGCCTGCCCCGGGTCGAGAAGGCCCCTTTCCGGCAGCGTAAGATGTCCCACCCGGCCGGTGGGATCCTTGACGCGGATATGCACCGAGGCGACGCGCACCACGGGTCCCTCCTCGATGGTGAAGATGACCTTGGCGGTGTGCGTCGGTTCCTCCGCCAATGCCCCCCCTGCCCCCTTTCTCTTGGCGGGCGGCGATGCGATGGGTTTCAGCAGATGCAGGGTGTAATGGGCGCTGACGTGGAAGTAGCCGTGGGCCTGGTAAATTCGCTTGATCTTGAGAATATCGTCCCGCAGATCGTCTTCGGTCAGCACCGGCTTTGGCACCCAGAACCGAAAGGGATTCGGCAGACGGGCGGCGAGCGCTTTTTTCAGCTCCGATTTACTGACATGGGTCACCCCCACCAATTTGACGCCCACCAGTCGGAAGGGACCGGTCTCGCCGGCGCAGCGACCGACATGGGCCAGCAACCCCACCGCAATGAACGCAAGAATCAACCCATGGGTAAACAGCCTGGCCGATGCCATATCAGGATCGCGTCTCTCCGGTATCATTAACTGGAAAGGGTCCATGGACGGCCCCTCTCGCGCTCCATTTGATCCCAGCCCGGACCATCCTGTCAAGCGAAGATGATTCGAGCCGGGGATTTCAAGTGAACCAGGGCAATCGCATGGTGACGGCTCCCGGCGCAGGAGGGCGACCGCTGGCCCTTGCACTCTTAAAATTTTTCCATTACATTTAGTGGATTGAACCCAGATTCCATCGCATGCGCCGCATGCGGATTCCAAATCAGATTTCAACTAGTTGATATGAAAAAAAACCGTCATCAATTGGGCTGTATTTCGGGCGCCTTTCTCCTGGGCCTGCTGCTCCTTTTTCGAGCCGCGGGCGCACCGGCCGCCCCCTCTCCGGCCTCCGGCGGCGCCGCGGCCAAACCCCATGACAGTTTCAACCGCTCCGTCCTTAAAACCATCGCCCTGGAACGGGAAAATATCGGCAAACTCAAGGAGCAGGCAACCGCCCTCCAGGCGAGCCAGGAGGGCTTCAGAGCCGCCATCAACGCCTTTCGGCTTCAGCTGTCCACCCAAGGCAACCTCCTGCTCTCCCCCACCATGGACCTGGAGGTCTTTGAAAGGGCGGCCTCGGAAAATCGCACCGCCCTAGAAGAGGTGAAAAACCGAAATCAGGAGGCCTCCCAGCAGCTCGAAAGCATCCAGCAGGCGAGCCTCAAAAACGAAGAGCAGTACCAGTTGAACAGGGAGCAGTTGGAGCAGTTGAAGGCCGAGAGGCCCGCGCCCCGGAGGACCCGCTCCCTGGTGAAAAACCTCACCACCCTTCTCCAGCTTCTTGAGGAAAAGCGTGCGCTGTACGGACCGCTCGTGGAAAGGTATTCGACCCGGAAGAAGACCTTCGAGGAACTCCAGACCCAATTCAAGCGCCTCGGGGATCAACTCGACGCCCAAATCGAACAGATAAGAAAGCAGCTGTTGTTTCAACGCCAGGATACCCCCCTGCAGATCACCCAGTGGCGCCAGCTGCTGACCGAACTCAAACAGGTGCAGGGTCGGCTCCGTCAGGCGATGACCGTTGGATTCTGGCGTAAGGAGTTGATCGGCATTTGGAAAATGGAGGGATTGCTCGCTTTTTCCCTCACCCTTCTGCTGCTCATCACCCTGGGCGTTTTCTACCGCATTCGTCGCCACACCCGTTCCCTTGCCGCCAGACCCTTTTACTCCGGATATCCCTGGCGGCTCCTGTCCTTCCAGGTACTGACAAACTCGCTGCCCCTCCTGGGACTCCTCCTCATCATGGAGGTCATCACCCATGTTCGCCAGGTAAACGGCTTCTCGGTGCTCATCCCCATACAATCCATTCTCTGGACCCTCCTCGTCTCCCGCTGGTGGCTGGACGCCCTGGACGGGCTCTGCCGGTGGCCGCAGCCTCAGGTCGCCGCCCATGCCGGGCACTTGAGATTCCTGGTGCGCTTCTGCCGATGGTTCGCCGTGGTATATATCCTGGCCGATTGGCTGATCACGGGAACCAGCTTTACCCTGTTTCTCCTGCGCGCCCTCTTTGAAACCGGGCTCCTCATCTGGGCGCTTTCCCTTCGAAGACGTCGGGAGAGGACCGTCGCAGCCGGCAAGCCGGCATCTCCGCGCTGGTCGAGACCGGTGGGCCAGGCGCTGATCGCCATGGCCTACCTCATCATCTGTACGGCCCCCCTGCTGGAACTTGCCGGATTCGGCCCGTTCGCCCTCTACTGGTATCTGTCCTGGGGACACACCCTGACCAGCCTGCTGTGGGCCTGGCTGATCCTGGGAACGCTCAGGGAGTGGGACCAGCCCTTTGTCATTTCCGAGGAGGGAAAACATCCCGGATCGAGCCCCCAGGCCCAGCCCATCCGGTGGATCCTCTTCAGGCTGTGCTGGCTGCTATGGGCCGCTCTGCTGCTCCTGGCCCTGCTCTTTTCCTGGGGGGCCCGCCAGCCGATCCTGACGACCCTCCTGGAGGCCCTGCGCTATCCCTTCCAGGTGGGGCAGATGCGACTGAGCCTGATGGGATTTTTCATCTCCTTTCTGCTGCTGTTTTTCACCCAGCTGGTGGTCAGAACCGCTCGCTACCTGCTCAGGGAAAAGCTGCTGACCACCAGTGGCATAGAGCGGGGTCTGCAGGAGTCCATCACCCATATCGCCGCCTATGTGCTCTGGGGCTTAGGCATCCTGGCGGCCCTGCACGCCGTGGGGTTCAACACCGCCTCCCTGGCCGTCATCCTGGGAGCCATGGGAATCGGCCTCGGTTTCGGTCTCCAGAACATCTTCAACAATTTTATCAGCGGCATCATCCTGCTCTTCGAACGGCCCATACAGGCCGGCGACGATGTGGAGATAAACGGCATCTGGGCGACCGTAAAAAAGATCAACGTCCGTTCCACCATTGTGCAGACCTATGACAACGCGTCCCTGATCATTCCCAATTCGGAATTCATCAGCAACCAGGTCACCAACTGGAGTTTCAAGGACCGGCGCCTGCGACGCACCATCGGCGTAGGGGTCGCCTACGGCTCCGATACGGCCCTCGTCCGCGATACCCTGCTCGAGATCGCCCAAAACAACCCTCAGGTGCTCAAGTATCCCGCGCCGCAGGTCATTTTTTCCGACTTTGGAGACAGCACCCTACAATTTAACTTGCGCATATGGACAACCATCGATATCTTCCTTGCCCTGGAATCGGACATTCGATACGAAATCGACCGACTCTTCACAGAACGCAACATCGTCATCGCCTTTCCCCAACGGGATATCCATGTGTACAGTGGGGACGGGCATTGGAATGCGGGCGATCCCGTTTCAGAACCAACTCCTGATAGGGCCCTCGATCCCGGCAACACATCGGAAGGAACTGTTTAAATGATCAAGGCGCTGCAGGATTTTTACAACCGCTTCGTTCGGATCCGGGGCACCCCCAGGGAAGTGGCTCTGGGATTCGCCCTGGGTATCTTTGTCGGCTTAACCCCCACCATGGGGCTGCAGATGGCCATTGCGGTCTTTTTCGCATCCATCCTGAAGTGGAACAAGTACTCGGCCGCGCTGGCCGTCTGGATTACCAACCCCCTGACGGCACCGTTCATCTACGGCTTCACCTACATCGTGGGGGCCAAGCTGCTGGGAATCCACAACTCATTCGCCATGTTCGAGAAAATGGACTGGGCGACCCTGATCATGGTCCTGCGGAAGTCCCCCGGTATCGTCCTATCCCTTGTCGTCGGCGGTGCCGTGGTGGGCCTTCCCCTGGCCGTGGCAAGCTATTTTGCGGCCTACAAGGCAGTGGAAGGCTATCAGAAAAAGCTGAAAGAGAAGCTGAAGCTTCAGAGGGAGAAGTTGAAGCAGAAGGTATCAAAGAAAAAGCACGCCGCCTCGACACAGCTTGAAGGGCAAGAGGGCCAACCGGACGAAACAGGGCAGATCCTGACCAAGGAAGGGGAGCGTCGCGGATGACCTGGCTCAGTTGACCACCAGCGGCCGATCCAACATCTTCTCATAGAGCTCGATATAGCGCGAGGCCGTGGCCGTGTGGGTAAAGTTCAAGGCACTCTCCCGCATGATCCGCGCCAGCTGGGCGGATCGGACATCCGGCGGCAGGCTGAAAAAGGCCATGGCCTGACCGATGGCCCACCAGAGCCCCTGGGAATCATAGATATTGAAGAGAAAGCCGTTTCCCCTGTTTTCCGGGACATCCAGATCCCTGATGCTATCGTGGATCCCGCCGGTGTCATGGGCGACGGGCAGCGATCCATAGAGGGGGGCGATCATCTGCGGTAATCCGCAGGGTTCGAACAGGGACGGCATCAGGATGAAATCCGAAGCGGCATAGGCCAGGTGCTCCAGCTGTTCCGCGAAGTCACAGATGGCCACCCGCCGCTCAAATCCGTGATAGCCGACGATATCCCTGAAAACATCCTGGTATTGTCCATCGGCCACGAACACCACCTGAAGATTTTGATCCCAGTAGGTCGATATAAGGTCATAGAAAATTTCCGCCAGCAACTGGCAGCCCTTCTGGGTCGGATCCAGCCTTGAAGGCCAGAAGAAAAGCGGCGCCGCGCCGTCGACGGGCAGCCCCAGGGCACTCTGGAGCGCCAGCTTGTTGTCGCGCTTCCCCGCCACCAGGTCCTCCGGGCCGTAGGTTGCCGCCAGGTACTCATCCTCCCGGGGATTGTAAGCCGGATCGGGGGCGTTAAGGATACCGGTGGCACACGCGCTCTGCCATTTATTGGCCATTTCCCGCTGCAGCATGCCGGAGACGAACGGGTGGCGGCCTTCCACCATCTCCCTCATAAAGGTCGGTGAGACCACATTGGCGAAATGGGCGGCAAACAGCCCGCTGAGCAAAAAATCCACGGAGTTGCTGTTTCGGGACTCTTCGTAGGAGAGGGGCACCCGTTCGAAGAAAAGATACTGCCAGAAATCCCCCGCGTCGATCCCTCTGTCTTCCACCTGGGCCAGGGTCATCTTGAAGGTGTGAATGTTGTGGATCGTGAACAGGCACGGAATTTCCATGCGCCTGGCCAGGGCTGGGATCAGGCCGGTCATCCAGTCGTTGCAGTGAATGAGATCGGGCTCCACCAGGGGGATTATGTTATTGATCACTTCCCGTTGGAAGGCCAAAGACAGTTTGGCATTTTCGATATCGCCGCCGCCGTAAACCCGGTTGAGGTAGTAAAAGGCGCGGTCCTGGGCCAGATGAACCCGGTCACCGGGCACCACCCTGCGGATCTGACGGCGTTCCCGGTCCAGAAACGGAGCCAGTTTGTCCTTGAAAAGGGTCCGATAGTCCGGCAATGCGATGTGGACATCCGCCCCCTGATCGAAGAGGGCCTTGATCAAGGCGGCGGACACATCGGCCAGACCGCCGGCCTTGGCGGTAAGGCAGTTGGCCAGATTCCCCATGCGATCCGGAAGATAGGTCACTTCCGGGGTGACGATCAGCACCCGGGGGTTTTTTACACCACTGTCCAAGGTTCACCTTATCCCGTTCATGGCACATGGTTTGCCCGCTTAGTAACGAGTCCGGTCCATTTCGGTTCGTTACAGATTTTTCAAGCTCGGGGAAAAACACCCCCCTCAGCTTCCAGAATTGGTCGAAACCACAATGAAATTGTTATAAGATCCAAAGTCGTTGGGGCATAGGTTGCCGTTATGGTCATTGCGCCATTCGCCATCCACGAGGAAGCGATACTCGTACCGGTCCGGAAAAAGCATCACCGTCTTTTTCCACGCGCCCTTTCCATCGTTCTTCATGGGATGGGTTTTGGGATTCCAGTTGTTGAAATCCCCCATGAGAATCACATCTTTTGCATTCATGGATTCAAACGAAAAGGTCACCCTTCTGCGTCTCCCCGTCATACTTGATTTACCCTTTGCCATGACGCCTCCTTTTTCCTTCGGGTTCCCAGCATGGTTGTTGCGGAAAAAAGAAAAAAAGTTAATTGAATATAGAAACCCCTCGCTCATTTGTCAAAAGAAATGCGGGGTCCCCACGCCCTGCCGCTCCCGTTCTTTTATCCATCCGATCTTTTAATTCAGAAACTTTTTTGATAATAGAGCGTTAATGGATCTGAAAAAGAAGAATCGAACAGGCTCTCAGGGGATTCTATCCGATGGAACCATCCCGGCAGCTATTGCGGGTCCGCAATTATATCAGTAAAATGCCACCTCTGTCTCCCACAGTGTCGAAGGTGCTGGCATTGTGCAACAAGCGGGATGCCTCTCCCGTGGAACTGAACCGGGTGATCAGCGTCGATCCGGTGCTGACGGGTAATGTCCTGCGGCTCATCAACTCGGCTTACTATGGAATGCCCCAAAAAGTCACCAGCCTCGTTCGCGCCATCACCATGCTGGGGATCAATACCGTCCGCAATCTTCTGCTGAGCACGGCGGTCCTCGGCACCCTGGGCCACCGCAACCACTTCGATGCCCTCGATTCAACCCAATTCTGGGAGCATTCCCTTGCCGCAGGCGTCACGGCCCGGCTCATCGCGCTGAAGCACCGGATCCCCTCGAACCTGGCCGAAGAGTTCTTTATCGCGGGGCTTTTGCACGATATCGGCAAGGTCCCCTTGAACAACCGGCTGTCCAAGGAATTCAAGACGGCCATGGAGGTTGCCGATGAAAGGCAAGAGGCGCTGTTTCTCACGGAAAAGGAAACCTTCGGCTTCGATCACGCCGAAATCGGCACCCTAATCGCGAAGAAATGGAACCTCGGCGAGGAAATATCCGACACCATCGGATACCACCATGTGCCCGACGAATACGACGGCGCGCACAAGACCCTCGTATTCGTTGTCATGCTTGCGGATTATTTTGTCAATACCCTTAAAATCGGTTACTCGGGCAACCTGCATCGAACGGAAATATCATCCAATATTATGGTTTATTTAAAAGAACACCTGGGGATCACCCTCAACAACCTGGAATCGATCATCAAGGTGCTGTCCTCAGAGATCGAAAAATCCAGAATTTTCCTCACCTTGACCAATTGAGGAGATGGCCATGGAAATCAAATTTTGGGGAGTTCGTGGCTCCATCGCCTGCCCGGGCCCCGATACGGTGCACTATGGCGGCAACACCGCCTGCATTGAACTCAACATAGGCGACCCGGACAGACTCATCATCATCGATGCGGGCTCCGGCATCCGCGTCCTGGGCCATGACCTGAAAGAGCGCGGCCTCCTGCGCCACCCCCTGGTTGCGGACATCTTCCTCAGCCACACCCACTGGGATCACATCATGGGCTTTCCCTTCTTCGATCCCATCTATCTGCCCGATACCCGGCTCAACATTTACGGTCCGGTGACCTATGAAGAGGAATCCCTCGACAAGATCATCGGCGACCAGCTCAGCTACCGGTATTTCCCCGTACTGCACAGCGAACTGGCCTCCAAGCTTGACTACCACCAGATCGGGGAGGGAGAACTGGACCTGGGTGACGGTATCCGTCTCAAGACCAAATACCTCAACCATACCCTTCAGTGTCTCGGATACCGGTTCGAGTACCAGGGGAAATCGGTCTGCACCGCCTTTGACACGGAGCCATATCGGAATCTCTTTGCCATGCCGCCGGAATCCCCGGACTATGATCCTGTCACCGCCGAACAGGGGGAACAGGCCGCCAGTGAAGAAAACCAGCGGCAGGTGGATTTTTTCAGAAACGCGGATGTATTGATTCACGACGCACAGTATACCCGTGAGGAGTACGACCCCTCGAAGCTGGGATGGGGCCACTCCCACTTCGACTATGCCGTCGATGCCGCGGTCAAGGCCCAGGTAAAACAGCTCTACCTCTTTCATCACGATCCCCTTCGGACCGATGCCAGCCTCTCCGCCCTGGAAAAGCGGTATCAGGAGCAATACGCAGGGGACAGCTACCCGCAGATTGCCGTCGCCCGGGAGGGGGTGCGGATCCGGCTATAAATGAAGGGATCAGCAGAAGACCAGAAGATCCGTGCCTGAGAGCGGCCTTACCCGGCCGATAATCCGGGCGCTCTCCAGGCCCGCGTCGTGAAGGGTCGTGAGAAGTCTTGGCCCCTGCCGCTCGTCAAGGGCCGCCAGCAGTCCCCCGCTGGTCTGAGGATCATAGACGATCTGCCGGTGCCACTCCGGAAATTCCACATCGAAGCGCACCGCGCGCCCCAGCATTTCCCGGTTGCCAGCATTGGCGCCCGTCCCCACGCCTCTGCGATACATGGCCAGCGCCTCATCCAGAACGGGCACCCGTGCCAGGTGGATCTCCATGCTGCACCCTGAGGCGCGGGCCATCTCGAAGGCATGGCCGGCCAGGCCGAAACCCGTCACATCGGTGGCGGCATGGATATCGAAGTCAGCCATGACCCGAGCCGCGGTTTTATTCAGCATGGCGGCCGTATCCCAGCAGGCCCTCATGGCGGCTTCCGGAACCCACCCTTTGAGGTCGGCATTGAAGAGTACGCCGGTGCCGATGGGTTTCGTCAGGACGAGAAGATCTCCGGGCAGGGCGCCACGGTTGCTCCAGAACCGTTCGGGATGCACGAGTCCGTTCACGGATAGCCCGAATTTGGGTTCCTCGTCCTCGATGGTGTGCCCCCCGGCCAGGACGGCACCGGCCTCCGTGATCTTGCTCAGGGCCCCGGCGACAATCCCCTGCAGCACCTCCGGGCCGAGCCGCTTCGAGGGAAAGGCCGCCAGGTTCAGGCAGGTGATGGGCCGCCCCCCCATGGCATAGATATCGCTGATGGCATTGGCGGCCGCGATCTGGCCGAACAGAAAGGGATCGTCCACCGGCGGCGTGATGAAGTCGGCGGTGGTCACCAGGGCCATCTCATCGGACAACCGATACACCCCCGCGTCGTCCTGGCGGTCAAATCCCACCAGGAGGTTCGGATCTTCGGTTTGCGGCAAAGCGGCAAGCAAGCGGTTGAGTCCGACCGGACTTATTTTGGCCGCTCACCCGCAGGTCTTCGACAAACTCCGCAATGTGGGCTTCTTCAAAAGGTCACCCAGGCTCATTTTTGATTTGCCTCCCGAGGCGATAACACGCTAATATCTAATTTTTCGTGATTCAAGTGAACTATTCAAGTGAACTATCAGGTGCGCAAAAGGCACCTGCTTTTCAACGGAGGCAAGGCTCATGAATGCGCCCCCCCCGGCATCGGGATCCACGTGGCAGAAACTGGCTGCCTGTGCCGACATTATGGGCAAACCCGAAAATCATCTGCGGCATCTTCTGGCCTCGCCGGCCAGACTGGCGCGGTATTCCAGGGAAGCCCACGGCTTTTTCTACGATTTTTCACGCCAGCGGGTCAATGATGAAGTTTTTTCGCTGCTGCTGGAGTTGGCCGGGGAACGCCAACTCACCCGGCAATTTGCGGACATGACAGGGGGGGTAAAGGTGAACACCACGGAAAATCGAGCCGCCCTTCACACGGCCGCCCGGAGCTTCTCCGCGGCCCCCCTGCCTGTGGACGGCCGGGATGTCATGGCCCAGATCCGGGAAATCCGCGAGGATATCCGGGCCTTTTCCGAAAAGGTGCACGCCGGCCGTCTTCTCGGCGCCACCGGGAAGGTCTTTCGCCATGTGGTGGTGGTGGGCATCGGCGGTTCCTATCTCGGCACCGCTTTTGTCTCCGAGGCGCTCAGGGCCCATGCCGACCAAAACATCACCCTGCACTACCTGGCCAATGTGGACGTCCACAATTTCGGCCGGATCGCCAGGGAAATCGATCCGGAAAGCACCCTCTGGATCATTATCTCCAAGAGTTATACCACCTCGGAGACCATGGCAAACGAGGCCCTGGCCCGGGCCTTCATGGCGGAAAAGGGCCTGTCCCCGAAGCACCACTTCGTTACCGTCACCGCCGAGGGCAGCCCCGGAGACCGTCCGGGCGGCGGCGATGTACTGGCGGCCTTTCACATGTTCGATTTCATCGGCGGCCGCTACAGCGTCACCTCGGCGGTGGGCGGCGTCCCCCTCAGCCTCTACCTTGGCTATGAGCGCTTCGAGGCATTTCTCCAGGGGGCCCAGCGCATGGACCGGCATGCCGCCGAGAGCCCCGCATCGGAGAACATCCCCCTCATCGCCGCGCTTATCTCCATTTGGAACAACAATTTCCTGGGCTACCCGGCTCAGGGGATCATTCCCTACGCGGACCCCTTGAGCAAGTTGGCCCCCCACATCCAGCAGCTGAACATGGAGAGCAACGGCAAATCGGCGACCGCAGAGGGCACCCCCCTGGAAACCGCCACGGGCCCCATCGTCTTCGGCGAGCCCGGCACCAATGCCCAGCACTCCTTCTTTCAACTGGCCCACCAGGGCCGCCCGTTTCCCATCGATTTCATCGGTGTTCGAACCCCCCAATACCCCCAATACCGGCAACTTTCCAAGGGCGTCACCAACCACCAGGAGCTCTGGGCCAACCTGATCTCCCAGCCCATGGCACTGGCCGTGGGGAAGGAAAGCCGGGATCCGGCCCGCGCCTTTCCGGGAAACCGCCCCTCCACCACCATCGTGCTGCCGGACCTGTCCCCGGAATCCGTTGGCATGCTCCTTTCCTTCTACGAGGCGAAAACCGTCTTCGAGGCCTTCATCTGGGGCATCAACCCCTTCGACCAGTTCGGCGTGGAACTGGGAAAAACCCTCGCCTCGGGGATCCGCAAGGAGATGGCCCTGAAAAACAGGAATGCCGGCCACGGTTTCGATGCCCTGGACCCCATCAGCCGGTTCTATCTGGAGCGGCTCTTTACCGGCTGAACCTTTGAAAAATTGAATCCGCCAAACAGAAGAGGAGTTGCCATGGGACTGAATGATCTTACTCTCTATGATGTCATCGCGCGAAATGCCCTTTGCTTCTCGGATCGTCCGGCCTGGCTCGAGGTTGACGACGGCCGGTGCCTGACCTTCGCCGAGTACAAAACCCGTGTCGACCTTCTGGCCCGGGGCCTGCAAGAGACCGGACTCAAAAAGGGCGAGCGGATCGGCGTGATCGGCAAAAACAGCCTGGAGTTCTTTCTTCTCTATGGCGCGGCGGCGGCCCTCGGTGCCATCGTGCTGCCGGTGAACTGGCGGCTCTCCGCCGAGGAGGCGGCATTCAACCTGGCGGACGGCGCCCCCCGGATGGTGTTTGCGGACAAGGCCTGCCAGGATCTCGTCAACGGGGTCAGGGACCGACTGGTCACGGTCGAATCCTGGTTCAATCTGAAGGCCGACGCGGGGACGTACGCCTCCTTCCAGTCCCTGATGAACCACACAGAGCCCTTCAGTCCCGTCGGGGAGGTGGCCGTGGACGACGGTCTGGTGATCATCCACACGGCCGCCGTGGGCGGAAGACCCCGGGGCGCCCTCCTGAGTCACGGAAACCTCTGGTGCGCCCATGCGCACTTCCACACGGCCCTCGGCATGACCCCGCAGGACGTGCACCTGAACCTGCTGCCCCTGTTCCACATCGCCGGGCTTGCCATGGCGCTACAGAGCTTTCATGCGGGCGCACTCAATATCAACATGAGCAAATTCGACGCGGACAGGGCCGTCACCCTCATTGCCGAAAGGGGCTGCTCCGTGATGTTCGACTTCGCCCCCATCCTGTCCCTGATCCTGGATCAGCAGGAGCGCAGCGGGCAATCCATCCGCTGCCTCAGGGCCGTTGTGGGAATCGATACAACAGAGACCATCGAACGATACCAGGAGGCAAGCGGCGGCACCTTCCACGTCTTTTACGGGCAGACGGAAACCGCCTGTCTGGCCACGCTGGGGCCCTATAACGACCAGCCCGGCGCCGCCGGGCGTCCCATCCTGCTGGGCCGGGTCCGCCTGGTGGACGAGCTGGACCGGGCCGTGGCGCCCGGCCAGACCGGCGAGATCACCCTCAGGGGACCGATGGTGTTCAAGGGCTACTGGAACCTCCCAGAGGACAACGCCCACACCTTCCGGGGCGGCTGGCACCACACGGGGGACCTTGGGCGCTTCGACGAGCAGGGCTTTCTGTGGTACGAGGGCAGAAAGGCGGAAAAGGAACTCATCAAACCCGGCGGAGAGAACGTGTATCCCGCGGAGGTGGAACGGGTAATCCTCGAACACCCGGCGGTGGAGGCGGTTGTCGTGTTCGGCGTGCCGGACCCGAAATGGAAGGAGGGCATCAAGGCCGTCTGCAAGCTGAAGGCAGGGGCCTCCCCCCCGGCCCCCAGGGAAATCGTCCAATTCGTGGGGGAGCGGATCGCCAGCTATAAGAAGCCACAATATGTAGAATTCACGAACGACTTTCCCCTGCTCGAAAACGGCCTGCCCGACAGGGTGAAAATCAAGCAGGCGTTCGGTGCCGTCTCCTGACACCTGCCGGGGGAATTTCGGGAAAGGACCTGAA
>CAYOXD010000035.1:0-24373 GCA_964407825.1 uncultured Desulfobacterales bacterium
CCTGCCAATTGGAGAATGTTATGAAGAGGGTTACACTCGGGGAGCCATCAAAAAACCTGTATTTTAAGGCACTTATAAGTTAACGCAAAACCTTGGAGAATCAAATCTCCGGGGTTTTGCAGTTTTGGCCTGTATTCACGGCCTGTTGCGGCACCAGGCCGCCAACTTCCAATTCTCCGCTTCCAACCCTTGGCTGAGCCTTAACCAAATTGCCGGTCTGTTCGAAAGGGACAAGTCCGTCATCTCCCGGCACCTAAGCAATGTTTATAAAACCGCTGAGCTGGACAGAGGGGCAACTGTTGCATTTCTTGCAACGGTTCAAAATGAAGGCGGCCGGCAGGTCGAACGCCAAATCGAGTATTTCAACCTCGACGCCATCATATCAGTGGGTTATCGGGTTAATTCCAAGCGCGGCACCCAGTTCCCCCTTTTATAATGGGTTTCAGTTCATGCGGCAACTATCCTGACACAGGGGGATATTGTCGTTGAGCTGGAAAAGCAGGATCTATTTTTCATGTGGACACCTGAGTTGCGTTGCAAGTTTGATCAGGCACTGCTGGCATTGGGGAGGCTGGACAGCGTCGTCCTGGATCATGGTTTGCGCCGTCTGGCCGAAGGGTTTCCCTATTTATTAACGTGTCATTAAAAGCCCAAGGCCCATAAACGTGATAACCGTACCGGTGAGCATCGGGGCGTAGATCTCGACCTTTTCGCCGAGCTTCTCTTCGATTGTTATAATTTTCTTTGTCTGAATTACCAGCAGTCCAAGAAGTACAATTGAAGCGGCCAATCCGAGGCTGAAGAAAAAGACCAGGGCCAACCCAAAGGCGACCATGTGTAAACTCGCAGCGAGAACTAAAATAGAAAGCGCATCAATACAAGGAACAAGTCCTCCGCTTGCGCCCGCCAGGATGGTCCCCCAGAAGGAACCGGACCGCTTCAAATAACCATGGGAATGAGCGTGACCGTGCGCATGAGCCTTTTTATGGCTATGATCACTGCGGGAGCGGTCATGATCATGATGATGGGCGTGGCTATGACCATGTCTGTCTTCATGAGGATGGGGGGGTGTTCCATTCACCGCCACGGCAAGACAGCGCCGGCGGCGGTGTCGCCAGGCCTTTGCACCGCGGTGGATAAGCCATAACCCAAGAAATATGACCAGTACAATATTGCCCTTTGTTATATAAGGCATGACACGGTTCAGCGAAGCGGTCCTATCAAGAACCAGCAAGAAAAAGCCCAGGGCATAAATCAAAACCGTATGGGTAAAGGTAATCGCGGCGGCCAGAATAAATACGTCTTTGACTTGGCTGTCTTTTTGGGCGATCAGTACCGCCGTCATAATACTTTTGCCATGGCCGGGCGTCACGGAATGGAGCGAGCCTAAAAATGCAGATATCAACAAAATGAGAAATATTGATTTTGCCGAAATCCAACCGCCGTTTCTCAGATCGGTGACGTGTTGTTTGATCCAGACATTTATGTCCGAATAAATGACATAGAAACGGCCCTTTATGCCGGTTTCCCCTGCCATGGTACCCGAATTCGTTTTCTTTGTTATATCTCCAGCCGCTTTATCATCGACTGGGGGAACCCTTCCCCCAACGATGTTTGCATAGACATAGGTGTCTTTAAACAAGCCGTCCTGATCTGTAACCCTTAAAACGATGAGTATGTCCTCATCGGGTTCCTCATAGCTATGCTCCGTTCTGCTACCTGAACCTTCTTTGCCATCGCCGAAAACCCATTGGTATTTTACAATTTTGCTCGTTCCGGAAAGTGATGCGCGCGCATCGAAATCAAGGCGCTTACCGGCCGTGAATTGGCACGGGAGCAAGCTATTTTCTCTTCTTACCTTTCCTTCGATTGAAATCTTGGGCTGGGGTAGCTTATAATGGCTGTGTGGCACGACGTTAATCAAGACCGCATCGATGTTCCCTCGAATATCTTCCATCCCAGTTGACTGGTTTGCATGAACCTTAACAATATAAGAGCCGGCCTTGTCGTACGCGTGCACGATATGCTTTGCCTTATAGACGTGTCCATCATCGGTATCAATCGTGCACTCTAAATGGTACAAACCCAACACGCTGGTATCGAGACTCAGATCAATTTTCTCTCCGACGGCAACTGTGCCTCGATACTCGCTTTGAGGCATGTAAAGATGGATGGCAGGAACCCCCTGGAGCAGATATGCATCTGAAAATTGACCATTTACCTTTAAAATAGGCAACCAGGTCGGATCGGCGGAGCCGATCTGGGGTGACAGAAACAAAAGCACGATCATAATAAATAGATCGGTAAATAGATCGGTTGCAAGCTTGGGGATTTTCTTAAAGGGGTGCATGTCGTTTCGTGTCAATTGCTCTGGGGGCATACATTCAGGGCGAAGGCGGGCCAAACGCTTCAATCCGGTTGTTCACGGAGTCCGCAACGTAGATGTGGCCCATCGAATCGGTTGCGATGCCACCCGGGCGAATAAATCGTCCATTGCCGGAGCCCCAGCTGCCCAATAACCGAATAAAGGCGCCGTCCGGGGTGAATTCTTCAACACGATTGTTATTCCAATCCGTCACCCAGACATTGCCTTTCATATCGATGGAGAGGTCACCCGGACCGTTAAACTTTCCCTTGCCAAAACCCGGCCCCCCCCATTGTGAGAAGTGGGTGCCGTCGGTGTTGGATTTCTGGATACGGTTGTTGCCCCAGTCCGCTATGTAGACATTGCCCCGTTTATCAATAGCGATATCTTGCGGGGAATCAAACTGCCCGGCACCCGATCCCTTACTCCCCCATTGGGTGATATAGATACCGGCTGAGGTGAACTTCTGGATTCTGTTGTTGCCGGTGTCTGCGACATAAATGTTGTCTTCGGCGTCAGCGGCAACATCACCCGGACCGTTAAACTGCCCGTTGCCGGTACCGTAGCAACCCCATTTGGCGACAAAAGCGCCGGTCGAAGTGAACTTGTCGATGCGGTTGTTGCCACGCTCCGCAACATAGACATAGCCTTTGGTGTCAACCGCAATGCCGTCCGGATGCGCCAGCTGCCCGTCGCCCGCGCCCAGGTGACCCCATTGAGCGAGGTAGGCGCCATTGGAATCGAACTTCTGGATGCGGTTGTTGCCAACATCGACCACGTAGACGTTGCCTTTCGCATCGACGGCGATATCCCCCGGACCATGAAACTGTCCGTCGCCTGATCCCCGTCCACCCCACTTTGCTATAAACCGGGGCCCGTATGAGGTGTCGTTCTTATCGGCATCCTTGTCCGGTATGGTGGCTGCCGTGAAAGTGACTTCGCCGGATCGCATGGGGGCTTTACCGAGTTTTTCACCTCCTGGGCCTGTAACGCAGGAAATACTCGAGGCACTTAGAGCGGCAAGGATGACCATGCCGGCAGGAATCATAACAAAAAACAGGACCGTTTCAAGTTTCATAATGTGAACCTCAAAATGAGGATGGCGACAAATTTTTGCAATTTGGCATTAGTATAATTTTGTGGGTCTTTCAAGCAAAGTGGATTCGAAACGGGTGGGCGGGCCGCTTTTAGATTTGACTTTTTTGTGTGGAATTGCGACAATATGCTATTTTAATTATATCTTATTTATATTTCTGTGATTTAACCACCTTTACCTGATAAGGAATGCTGAACGGGGGCGTATCTGTAAGCACGGTATCATGGAAAAGCAGGGCTTCCGGCCTTTTAGAGGGGTAATCAACATGGCAAAAACGATGAAAACGGTTGATGGCAATACGGCGGCCGCCCATGTGGCCTATGCCATGAGCGATGTGGCAACACTTTATCCCATTACCCCTTCCTCGCCGATGGGTGAAATTGCGGATCAGTGGGCCGCCGGCGGCAGGAAAAACATCTTCGGCCAGACCCTGAACATTCGGCAGATGCAGTCCGAGGCCGGCGCGGCCGGCGCGGTACACGGTTCCCTGGCCGCCGGCGCGCTCACCACCACCTTCACCGCGTCCCAGGGGCTGCTTCTCATGATCCCCAATATGTACAAGATCGCCGGGGAGTTGCTCCCGGCCGTCCTTCATGTCAGCGCGCGGGCCATTGCCGCCCATGCCCTCTCCATTTTCGGTGATCACCAGGATGTCATGGCCGTCCGTCAAACCGGTTTTGCCATGCTGGCATCGGCATCCGTTCAGGAGGTCATGGACCTGGGCCTGGTGGCGCATCTGTCGGCCATTGACGCCAGCGTCCCCTTTATCCACTTTTTTGACGGATTCCGCACCTCCCATGAAGTCCAGAAGATCGAGATGATCGATTACAAGGATATGGCCAAGCTGACCAATTACGAAGCAATTCGACGCCTCAGGGAAAGGGGGGCGAGCCCGGAAACCCCTGAGCTTCGGGGTACGGCCCAGAACCCGGATATCTATTTCCAGGGCCGTGAGGCGGCCAACGCCTACTATATGAAGGTCCCTGAAATCGTTCAGGCCAACATGAAAAAAATTGCCGAGTTGACGGGTAGAAGATACAAACTCTTCGACTACGTGGGCCACCCCAATGCCGATCGGATCGTCATCTCCATGGGTTCGTCCTGCGAGACGGTGGAGGAGTATATCAATTATTCCGTGGCGCAGGGGGAGCGAATCGGTGCGGTCAAGGTGCGTCTCTACCGCCCGTTTTCACTGGAGGCCCTGCTGGCTGTCATCCCCGCGTCCGTGAAGCGGATCACGGTGCTCGACCGGACCAAGGAGCCGGGCCCCGGCGGACCGCTCTATACGGATGTGAGCACGGCCTTCGTGGAACAGTCCAACCGGGCCATGCATGGACCGCTGGTAATCAACGGCCGATACGGGCTGGGATCCAAGGAGTTCAATCCCGGCATGATCAAGGCCGTGTTTGACAACATGAATGTGGTGGTGCCCAAGAATCATTTTACCATCGGCATCGTGGACGACGTGACCCATACCTCCCTGGAATGGGACAACCTGCACGGCGTGGCCCCCGGAGACGCCGTCAGATGCAAGTTCTGGGGACTGGGATCCGATGGAACGGTGGGGGCGAACAAGACGGCTATCCAGATCATCGGGGACAATACGCCGAAATATGTCCAGGGGTATTTTGCCTATGATTCCAAGAAATCTGGCGGGTTGACCATTTCACACCTCCGGATCGGCGATGCCATCATCCAGTCCGCTTACCAGGTTTTCTCGCCGGAATATGTGGCATGCCACAACCCCGCGTATGTGAAGCGCTACGATGTCCTGGAGGGGATCAAACCGGGCGCGACCTTTGTGCTCAATTCCCCGTGGGGCCTGGAGGAGATGGAGGAGGCGCTTCCGGCCCATATGCGGCGGGAGATTGCCCGAAAGAAGCTCAAATTCTACAATATAGACGCCGTTAAAATTGCCGCGGAGGTGGGGCTGAAGGGCCGGATCAACATGATCATGCAGACCGCCTTTTTCAAACTTTTCAAGGTTATCCCCGTTGAAGACGCCATCTCCTATCTGAAAGAGGAGATTCGGCACATGTTCGGGAAAAAGGGCGAGAGCGTGGTGCAGATGAACATATCGGCAGTTGAAAAAACCCTGGAGCATCTGAAGGAAGTCAGATATCCGGAATCATGGGCCGATGCGGTGATCCTGCCGGAACCGGCCAGGGATGACCCCAAATTCATCCGGGAAGTACTCCGGCCGATGGCCGCACAGAAGGGGGACCGACTCCCTGTCAGTGTTTTTCCATCGGACGGTATTTTCCCCGTGGGAACCACGCGGTATGAAAAGCGGGGGGTTGCCATCAATGTGCCCGAGTGGATCAAGGAGAACTGCATTCAGTGTAATCAGTGCGCCTTTGTCTGCCCCCATGCGGCCATTCGCCCCTTTCTGCTCACCGATGCGGAGGTGCAAACCGCCCCTGTGCAGTTCGGCGCCATAGAAGCCGTGGGAAAGGAGCTCAAGGGATATCACTTCCACCTTCAGGTCTATAGCCAGGACTGCCTGGGCTGCGGCAACTGCGCGGACATCTGCCCGGCCAAGCAAAAGGCGCTTGCCATGCGGCCCCTGGAGACCCAGATGGCCCAGCAGATCATCAACCTGGAATATGCCGAGACCCTGCCCGTCCGGGACAACCTGGCGAAACGAAACAGTATCAAGGGAAGCCAGTTCCATCAGCCCCTGTTGGAGTTTTCAGGCGCCTGCGCGGGCTGCGGCGAGACCCCCTATGCCAAATTGCTCACCCAGCTCTTCGGCGAGCGCATGGTCATCGGTAATGCCACCGGTTGCTCCTCCATCTGGGGCGGAGATGCGTCCGGCATCCCCTACTGCACCAACCGGGACGGTCACGGTCCCACCTGGGGTAACTCCCTGTTTGAGGACCCCGCGGAATTCACCTATGGCATGTTTCTGGGCTACATCCAGCAACGGGCGAAACTGGCCGATCTGATCAGGCAGGTGCTGGCCATCGAGTTGGCCCCTGAACTGAGAGATGCCCTCCAGGGATGGATCGATCATATGAGGGAAGCCGAGGGCTCCCGCAAATACGGGGATCTGCTCAAAGCCCTGCTGCCCAAGTTTGACGAAATCAAGCTGCTCGGGGATATCTATGATCTCAGGAAGCACTTCACCAAAAGATCCTACTGGGTCTTTGTGGGGGACGGCGCGGCCTATGATATCGCCTTCAGCGGTATTGATCACATCGTGTCCACGGGCGAGGATATCAATGTTCTTGTTTTCGACACCGAGGTCTATTCCAACACCGGCGGGCAGTCCTCCAAGGCCACGCCGACCGGCGCAATCGCCAAGTTCGCGGCTTCAGGAAAGAAAACCACCAAAAAGGACATGGGGGCGATTTGCATGTCCTATGGCTATGTCTATGTCGCCAATGTTTCCATGGGTGCCGATAAGAATCAACTCATCAAAGCGTTGACCGAGGCCGAATCCTATGACGGCCCCTCCATTATCATGGCCTACTCCCCCTGCATCAATCACGGGATCAAGGTCGGCATGGGGAAGTCCCAGGAGGAGATGAAACGGGCCGTGGCCTGCGGTTACTGGCCCCTCTATCGCTATAACCCCGAGCTGAAACAGCAGGGGAAAAATCCCTTTATCCTGGACTCCAAGGCTCCGGACGGAACCCTCCAGGCCTTCCTTTCGGGCGAAGTGCGCTATGCCTCGCTTGAAAAATCATTCCCCCTGGAATCGAGAAAACTGCGGGGCGCCATCGAGACCGAGTACATGGAGCGCTATGAGCGGCTCAAACGGATGGCCGCGGCCGAGCCCATCCTAGTCACCACAAGGGAAATTCCTGCCGGTCAGGGGGGAGAGGAGGTACAGGCCTGCCTTCTTTCCGACACCGCGGAGCACAGTGGAAGACCGGACGCGGGTGACGCGTGCGATGATGCCAGGGGGGGGAACCCGGAGTGAGGCGGTACGCGCCGCGACCCGAATTCGGCGATTCGGATATCAATCGATGAGATCGGGGTATATCTTTTTCATGCACTCCGGGCATATGGTGTGGGTGAACTGGGTCTTTGTCCTCCTGCTGATATAGCTTTCCAACTGAAACCAGCTTCCCTTGCACTTTGGGTCGGCGCCCTCCATTCTTACCTTTTTGCAGTTGGCACAAATGGGCAGAATGCCTTCCAGTTTTGAAATGTGGGCAAGGGCCTTTTCCAACTCTTCGATCTTGTCCCGCAGCATCTTTTCGTGGTGATCGAGGGACACGATCATCGCGTTGAAGGCCTCTGAGAAATCCCCCATGAAATCCACCCGCTGACGATAATCTCCGGCTGCGACCTGCTTTGCCTGCCATGTGAGATGAAGGAGATTCGAGTGCAGTGCTTTGAAAGGAGAACCCAGGAAATTTTTTCGTGAAGGCGGCTTCAGTTCATCCAGCCTCCCCTCGGATAGGGGATTTATGAACGCCTGTATTTCCGCCATAAAGATAAAGAGCTGGTTCAGGGCTGCCGAGAGTCCGCTTTCCCTCTCATCTGATAATTGTTCGATAGCAATCCGTTCCGGGACTTTACCCTCCAAGAGCCTGTTGAGTTTTTCAATGGCCTCTTCGATCATCCGACACCTCTGGGCTTCCCGTGTGTTCCCGGGTGGATAACCAGCACCCCACCGCCTTTCCGCCTGACAGGCAACCGTCAAGGATACCAATGTATCTATAGAATACCGCTATAGAGACGGGTTGTCCACACCGAGGCGTCCCGGGGGAGAGCCAATGATGGCAAATTATAATGTTATTTCGACATATTGATAACCCCGAAACCAATGTCGTTAACTTAAGAAACGGCAGATTCTTCATCCCTTTTTCATCCATTCATGCTATGTGCATTTTTTTGATCAAGGTTTCAGCCTGGAGGGCGGAAGGAGGCAACGGCATCAAATGACAGATCCTATGGGCAGCCCGCAAGTGATGAACGGCAAAGGCCGCTATGCCGCCCTTCTGCTGGGTTTCTTCCTGCTTTGCTATATCCTGCCGCTTGGGGCCCGCAGCCTCATGATTCCGGATGAAACGCGCTACGCCGAAATCCCCCGGGAGATGCTCGCCAGCGGCGACTTCGTGGTTCCCCATCTGGATGGCCTGCGGTATTTCGAAAAGCCGGTCCTGGGCTATTGGGTGCATGCCGCCTCCCTCTGGCTTTTCGGGGAAAACCGGTTTGCCGTGCGGCTGCCCTCCGCCATGTCGGTCGGGCTCTCGTGCCTGTTGATTTACGCGCTCGTTGCCGGGCTGGGGCGCCGTCGCGGGGGGACTCTGGAGGAGGGCCTTGCCGGCGTGCTTGCCCCCCTCATCTACCTGTCCTGCCTGGAGGTGTTCGGGGTCGGCAACACCGCTGTGCTCGACAGCCTGTTCTGCCTCTTTGTGACCGCCACCACTACGGCCTTCTATTTCGCCACGGAAGCGCCCCCGGGGTCCACCCGGGAGCGCGGCTTTCTGCTGCTTTCCGGTCTCTTGTGCGGCCTTGCCTTTCTGACCAAGGGCTTTCTGGCCCTCGCGCTGCCGGTTCTGGCCATTGTCCCCTATCTGCTCTGGCAGCGGCGCTACCGCGACCTGCTGCGCATGAGCTGGCTGCCGATTCTGACCGCCGTTCTGGTGGCCTTGCCCTGGGGGATCGCCATCCAACTGCGGGAGCCGGATTTCTGGCATTACTTTTTCTGGAACGAACATGTGCGACGCTTCATGGCCCACAATGCCCAGCACAAGCAGCCCTTTTGGTTCTATTTTATGGCCGCTCCCGGCATGTTCTTTCCCTGGAGCTTTCTGCTGCCGGCGGCGGTGCCGGCCATAGGCAGAGGGGTACGGGAAGCGGGACCACGGGGGCGCTTGATGCGGTTTTGCACCTGTTGGCTGGTTGTGCCTTTTCTCTTTTTCTCGCTTTCTGACGGGAAACTGCTGACCTATATCTTGCCCTGTTTCCCCCCCTTCGCCCTCCTGATGGCCTTCGGCCTGAGTCGTGTTCTCGGAAGGGCGGGACAGCGGCCTGCGGCTCTTCAATGGGGAATCGTCGCCACCGCCGTGCTCTTTGCCCTGGCTCTGCTGGTTTTTTCTGGGGTCCAGTGGCTTGGCCTCGGCGGCATAGATCCCTACAGCCGGCTCTGGAAGGCCCTCCTGGCCGTCAGCTGTTTCCTGTTTGCCATCCTGTGCTGTTTTTTCGCCTTCAAGAGCGACCGTGGCTCACGCAGGTTGATCCTTTTTGGCCTGGCCCCGCTTCTTCTCTATGCCACGGCCCCCTTCATCATCCCCGGGCCGCTCGTGGCGTCGAAATCCCCCGGTCCCCTGCTGGCTCATTATCGCGGGGAGGTCACGGCGCATGACCTTGTCATCTCCGATGAGGAAACCATTACAGCCGTCTGCTGGTATCTCCACCGCAGCGATGTCTACGTGCTCGGCAAGCCCGATGAACTTCGCTATGGATTGGCCTATCCGGATGCGGCGGGCCGTTCCCTCGATATGGCCTCGGCCGTCGCTCTGATCCATCGGAACCCGGGCCGGGTTGTTCTGATTGCCCGGGGCAAGCGTATGGCGAAATGGCGGGATCGGCTTCCCAAGCCGGTTTACATGGAGGCCGACGGCCCGTCGGGGTTTGTATTCTGCCGGTATTGAGAGGCCGGCTATCCCCCCCCCGCCCCCCCCGGCCACCAAGAGGGGTCCCAACGGGCTGCCTGCGATCGCCCTGGGCGCTTTGATCAGGATTCTTGACAAGGTCCAGGGGGCCTATATAATCAATGAGAGATGCAATAGGAATTAACACTACCAGGCTCAAGCGACTGGAACGAATCGCAACCGTTCGGTCTGCCGGATTTCTCCAATAAAATAGGGCTGAACGATCTATGGATGTATTCGTTGCAAGACAGCCGATTCTCGACAAAAAGCTCAAAACTTTCGGCTATGAACTGCTTTTCAGGGGCGGCCTGGACAATCTCTTCCCTGATGTGGACGGGGATCTGGCCAGTTCGGCCGTGCTGTCCAACACCTTTCTGGGGATCGGCATCGAGCGGTTGACCGGCGGGAAAAAAGCCTTCATCAATTTTACCCGGGATCTGCTGCTGAAACAGGTTCCCTGCCTCTTTTCCCCGCGAATCCTCTTTTCGGAGCTGCTGGAGAATCTCGAGCCGGATGAGGATCTGCTGGCCGCCCTTACCCAGATGAGCCGCAAGGGGTGCCATTTTGCCCTGGACGATTTTATTTTCCGTGAAAAAAACGAGTCCCTGATGCGTTATGCCGCCATCATCAAGATCGATATCCGGCAGACGCCCTTGCCGGCGGCCAAGGCTCTCATCGATCGGTTGGCGGGACGGCCGATCAAATTCCTGGCTGAAAAGGTCGAGACCCGGCAGGAGTATGCCGAGGCCCTTGAGATGGGGTTCGCCTATTTCCAGGGTTATTTTTTCAGCAAGCCCGAAATCATCAGCCAGCGCAGCATTGCTCCCACCAAGCTCCGGCTCCTTCAAATCATCGGGGAATTGAACCGGGCCGATGCCGAGGTCGGCCGCCTCGAGGAGCTAATCAAAACCGATGTGGCCCTGTCCTACCGGCTGCTGCAGTACATGAATTCGGCCTTCTACAACCTGCCGAACAAGGTGAGTTCCATCAGAGGGGCCATTGTGTTCCTCGGGTTGAACGAGGTCCGAAAGATCGTCACCCTGCTGGCCGCCGCAAAGCTTGCCGCCTCAAAGCCCCACGAGCTGATCCGTACCTCGGTCATGCGGGCAAAGCTCTGCGAGCTCGTGGGGCAGAGCGCCGGCTATCGGGGAGACCCTGCCGAGCTGTTCCTGCTGGGGCTGTTCTCGTTGATGGATGCCATCCTGGATTCGGAGATGGGCCTCATTATCGACCAGCTCCCGATTTCCGAAGCGCTGAAGCGGGCGCTGATCGAAGGGGAGGGCGAACTGGCCGATCTATTGGGCCTTGTCACGTGCTTCGAGAAGGGCCAGTGGGACAGCTGCACATATTTGAGGGAGAGCCACAGCGTCGCGAAGCCGACGATCGAGAAGTTCGCCGAAGCCGCCGCCTGGGCCGATGCACTGGTCAGTTAGGGGGTATCCGGGGTGCGGGGATGCCCTCGGCGGGGGGCGGTCAGGAACGCATCAAAGTGATACCACTGAAAGGGGTGGCACCGCAGGGCGCTGTCCAGATGCGCCAGATATTGCGCAGCCGCCGCCTGAAGGGCGGCTTCACGGTCCCGGCGGATGGGAGCGGCGATGCGAAGGGGCGGGAGGGCCTGGAAGTGGTAGGCGCCCCCGTCGGTGCGAAAGGCGAAAAATGCGATCAGGGGCGCTCCGGAAACCAGCGCCAGCACGAAGGGCGCCTGGGGAATCCGTACCTGCCGGCCCAGAAAGGTGCCCTGAATCGTGCGCTGGTCTTTCCGCCAGACCACATCCCCGGCCATGGAGACAAAGCCGCCCTCCTGAAGAAACCGGATGCCCTCCACGATCTCGAAGGGGGATCCTCCCTGCTTCTCCATGCCGACGATCCGGATGCCGTCCTGGCGGATACATTGTTTCTGGAGTCTTTCGATTTTTTCCCTTTCCCGGATTCCCATATAGAGGAGCAACCGGAGTCCCGGAATCACCTTGGGTAAAAGGTGTGCAGCCACCTCCCAGTTGCCCATATGGCTCATGAGAAGGATGGCCCCCCGGTTGCGTTCGCGCAGATCCTCGATGTGGTGCCGGCCCTGGATGGTGAAGTCAAGGTCCCGCACCTCCCGCTGGATAAACCGGTCCAGATAGAGGTAGGTGAAGTTGAGGAACTGCCGCCAGGTGCAGTACTGATGGTACCATCCGGGCCTGTTCGGATACAGGGCGCTGTAAAAATCGCGGCCTACAGCCCGGCGTCGGATGTTAAAGAGAAAAAAGCCTGTGGCGATGCCCTTGGCCACCAGGACAAAGAACCAGGGGCCCAGCAGCTTGGTGGCGCGAACGAGCAGCCGGTAAAAGATCGAGGACATGGCTCAATGGCTCCCGGCCGGGGCGGCAAAGGCGCGCCAGCGTTCGATTCTCGCCTTCAGTCTCGGGTAGTGGGACCCCTTCCAGTAGACCTGCCCGCAAGCGGTACATTGAAAAAATTCATGGTAGTATTTCTTGGTCTTGGGTTCGAGGAGGTGCTCCACCGTCGCCTTTTCCTTCCGCTGTAAAAGCCCGTTGCAGGACAGACAGCGATGAAAGGCCGCAAACGGGGAGCGGAGATCGAACCGGTGGATGACCTCCTCTAACTGGTGTTCCGGTGTCGTGGAGCGGACCCAGTAGCCGTGGGTCACGTTGTTGGCTTTCAGGAGCTGGACATCCCGGGTCAGCACGATGCGATGCTCGGCGGCCGCGATGTTAACGATTTGCGGGTCCTCGTAGTCGTTTCGATACAGCGTGTCGAATCCGATCAGGCGGAGCATCCGGGCGAGCTTGCCCAGGTGCACGTCCAGAACGAAGGCCGGTTTACGAAGCGGCGCGGGGCGAAGGCGTACCAGCGGCGTGATGTCCAGGCTCTCAAACACCGGAAAAACGGCCACACGGTCGCGATCCGCCAGCGCGTGCTTGAAATCCACCGAGTCGCCGTTGACCAGGATCAGATCGATTTCCGTGTGCGGCACGCCGAGACACTCGATGACATGCTTGACAGTGGGGCGTCCCTCGAAGTCGGTGGAAAAGGTCCGTTTGCGCCGCCGCGGTGGCAAAAAATCATTCAACTCTTCGTAAAAACGAAAAAATGCCGTTTTCATGACCGCCCGTCGCCCCCCAAAAAGCAGTCCCCATAAACAATCCGTTTCACGGAACCATCGGACAGGCGCACCATCAGGGCGCCGGTGTCGTCCACATCCAGGGCCGTTCCCTCCACTGTCTCGCCGAGGGTTTCCACCCGGACCCGCCGGTTCAGGGTGACGGCGAGGCTGCGCCAGGCGCTGAGGGTTTCCTCCCATCGCATATGGTCCAAGGCCGCCTCCAGGGCGTCGAGGAAGCGCTCCAGCAACCGGGACCTGGACACCCGTTTGCCCAGGAGCCGCTTTACGGAGGTGGCCCGGGGTTCGACCCGGCCGGGATCGTTGTTGACATTGAGCCCGATGCCGATGGCCAGGTGCCGGACGGTATCCCCATCCGTTTCCATTTCCGAGAGCATGCCGGCGATTTTTTCCCCCTGCACCAGGATGTCGTTGGGCCATTTGACCCCGGCCGGAATCCCCAGGTCCCGCAGCAGCTGCGCCAGGACCACCGAGGCGAAAAAGTTGATCCGTCCGCATTCATCCGGCGCCAGGGCGGGCCGCACCACCAGGGTGAAATACAGGCCGCCGGGATCCGAGTGCCAGGTGCGTGCCAGTCTGCCGCGTCCCCGGCGCTGGCGTTCCGCCACCACCACCGTAAAGGAGGGGCAGCCTTCCCGGGCCAGCCGTCGGGCCTCCTCCATGGTGGAGTCCACCTCGGCCAGATAATGGATGTTATCGCGCTTTGCCAATTTGCCCCAATCTTTCCAGCAGCCGTTGGTGAATATTGTCGAATCCGCCGTTGGACATGATGAGCACCAGGTCCCCGGCGGCCGCTTCGCGAACCAGAAACGCGATGATGGCGTCCGTGTCCGGAAAGTAGTGCGCGGCCTTGCCGCGGCGCTGGAGGTCCGCCACCAGCCGTTCCGATGAAAACCTTCGGCCGGCGGGGATCTTTTCCAGAAGCGGTGGGTGGCGGATGCAGATCAGGTCCGCGGCGTCAAAGGATTCGGGGTAGTCCTCCTGGAAGATGTCCCGCATGCTCGTGTTGGTGCGAGGCTCGAATACGGCAATGAGCCGTCCCTGGGGGTAGAAGGGTTTCACCGCTTTGATGGTTTCCCGGACCGCCGTGGGGTGATGGGCGAAATCGTCCATAACGGTGATGCCCCCCTCGATTCCCCGGACCTCCTGGCGGCGTTTGACCCCTTCGAAGCCCGCCAGGGCCTCCCCGATGACGGCGGAAGGGATTCCCAGCCGGTCGGCGATGCCGATGACGGCCAGCGCGTTGAAGAGATTGTGATCGCCTGGGAGCCGCGTTTCAAAGCGGCCGAAGTGCCTGTTTTGTTTGAAGACTTCGAATCTGGCCCCCGGCGGATGGAGCGTGACTTCGCCGAGACGCCATGGGGAGGCCGAATTCCGGCCGTATCGAAGCACCTCGGCGGTGCTGTCCCCGGCCAGTTCATCGATGACCGGATCCGCATCGAAGGCCAGAAGAGCGCCGCTACGCGGCAGCGCGGATACAAATGTCCGGAAGATGCGCCGCACATGGTTCATGTCCTCAAAAATATCGGCATGGTCGAACTCCACGCTGGTCAAGGCGGCCGTATGGGGGCTGTAGTGCATGAATTTAGGTCCCTTGTCGAAGAAGGCGGTATCGTATTCGTCCCCTTCCACAATCATGTAATCGCCCCGGCCGATCCGGTAATTGCTGCCGAAATTGTTCAGAATGCCGCCGATAAAAAAGGACGGGTCCAGTCCCGCGTGGTGGAGGACCCAGGCCAGGAGGCTCGATGTGGTGGTTTTGCCGTGGGTGCCGGCGATGAGAAGGATCTTTTTCCCCCTCGCCGCAAATCGGTTGATTGCCTGGGGCATGGAGCAGTAGGGGATGCCCCGGTCCCTGACCGCCAGGGCCTCCGGGTTGTCTTTCCGCACGGCGTTTCCGATGATCACCAGGTCCGTGGAGGCGGTAATATGGTCCGCCGCGAATCCCTCCGAGATGTGGATGCCCCTTTGATGGAGAAAGGTGCTCATGGGGGGGTACACCTTGCCATCGGATCCACTGACGGTGTATCCCAGGTCCTTCAATATGCACGCCAGAGCCCCCATGCCGGTGCCGCAGACGGCAACGAGGTGAATTTTCTGGACTTCCTCTGGGATCAAATTCTTTTTTAAATCCATCTGGTTTACTTCTCCGTGATGTGCTATATTTTAACCTTAGGTGGTAGAGAGAGTAAACATAAATGATATTTTCCACGATAACAAGCCTCGGTCCAAGGGGCGCCGGGCGGCTGTTTTCCCGGCATGAAATGGCAGGTGATTAAGAAATGGCAATGGATGCAAAACTCAAGGATCTGTTAACCCAAATTTCCAGGAGCTCCCATCGCGTGGGGGTCCTGACCGGTTCCGGAATCTCTTCCGAAAGTGATATTCCGCTGTTCCGGGAGCCGGAGAGCAGCTGGCAGGCCGGTGGAAGGGAATATCGTCTCCATGAGCTTGCAACCCGTGAAATGTTCGAAAAATATCCTGACGATATCTGGCTGTGGTACCTTCACAGGCGGGGGGTGTGCCGCCGTGCGCCCGTGAACCCCGGTCACCGCAGCCTCGTGGAAATCGAACATCTCCTGCCGGATCGATTTACCCTCATCACCCAGAACTCGGATAACCTCCATCTGCGTGCGGGAAGCAGCGTGAAAAATACCTTCGAGGTCCACGGAAATCTCTTTTATATGCGCTGCTTACGCGCCTGCACATCGGGGGTCTACCCCATTCCAGAGGGCGTGGAGGACCACCCGCGGGGTGACCAGCTGAGCGATCGGGAGCGGCGGCTTTTGACCTGCCCGCTCTGCGGCGGTCCGGCCAGGCCCCACGAACTGTGGTTCGATGAGACCTACAACGAGGAATACTATCACTATTTGAGCGTACTGCGGATCGCCCGGGAAACCCGGCTGCTGATCGTGGTGGGCACCTCCGGAAGTACCAATCTGCCGGTTCTGGTCGCCCAGACCGTGAAGCGACGGGGCGGGGTCATTATCGATATCAATATCCGCCAAACGCCCTTTTCCTTCATGGCCAATGCCACCGGCGGCTTTTTCATCCAGGAGACCGCCAGTGTCGCCCTGCCCGCCATATACAACGCCATCCGGGAAGCCATTGCGTATTGATAATTTTTTCTGAAAGGACGGAAACGATGAAATGTGAAAAATCCCGCGGGCTCTTCGAGCGGGCCCTGAGGGTGATACCCGGTGGGGTCAACAGTCCGGTGCGGGCCTGCCGGTCCGTGGGCATGGATCCGATCTTTATAGCGGCCGGGCAGGGCAGCAGGCTCCACGATGCCGATGGCAATCAGTATATCGACTACGTGGGCAGTTGGGGCCCCATGATTTTGGGACACCGGGATCCGGCGGTCATTGAAGCGATTTCAGGGGTGCTGGAGACTGGCACCAGCTTCGGGGCCCCGACGGAACTGGAGGTCGAACTGGCGGAACTGGTGATGACGGCGATGCCCGCCATCGAGATGGTGCGCATGGTCAACTCCGGCACCGAAGCCACCATGAGCGCCATCCGGCTGGCCAGGGGAGCGACGGGTCGGGACACCATCATCAAGTTCGACGGTTGCTACCACGGCCATGCCGACGGCCTGCTGGTCGCGGCCGGGTCCGGGGTGGCCACCCTTCAGATCCCCGGAAGTCCGGGGGTCCCGGAGACTTACGTGACCCATACCCTTTCGCTTCCCTACAACGATATGGATGCGTTCAAGGCCGTGATGGCCCAACGGGGGGATTCCATCGCCTGCGTCATCGTGGAACCGGTAGCCGGCAATATGGGATTGGTGAAACCCGTGGCCGGGTTTCTGGAAGTCCTCAGGGAGGAGACCCGGCGCCATGGGGCCCTGCTGATCTTCGACGAGGTGATGACCGGTTTCCGGGTGGGGCTGGGGGGCGCCCAGGGCTGCTATGGGATCGAACCGGATCTGACCACCCTGGGAAAGATCATCGGCGGCGGGCTGCCGGTGGGGGCTTACGGGGGAAAACGCGAGATAATGGCACAAATTGCCCCCCAGGGGCCGGTTTACCAGGCCGGGACCCTCTCGGGGAATCCGGTGGCCATGGCCGCCGGGCTGGCTACCTTGAAGCGGCTCATGTCCCCGGGGGTCTACGAGACCCTTGACGCCCGGACCGATCGACTGGTGAACGGGCTGGCCTCGACGCTGACATCCGCCGGCATTCCCGGCCAGGTGGACCGGATCGGTTCCATGATGGGGCTGTTTTTCACGGATATCCCGGTTCGGAATTTCGAGGATGCCAAGACCTGCAACCTGGATCGGTTCACTGCCTACTACCAGGGGATGCTCAGCCGGGGAGTCTACCTTGCGCCCTCCCAGTTCGAAGCGGGGTTCGTCTCCCTCGCCCACAGCGAGGCGGATATCGATGCCACCATCGCCGCCGCGGGGGAGGTGATGGCCGGTCTTTAAAGGCCGATCCCTCTCAGGCCGGAAGGGCCCAGTTCGTGTCGAATCCGAAGCGGGTGAGCAGCGCGATGCCCTCCTCGATGCCGAAGCCCGCGGTGGCCACCCCGTGGGAGTCGTCCCCAGGGATGACGCGGAGGCCCATGCCCAGGGCCTCCCTGAGGATGGTGCCGGAAACGTAGGGTTCGCTGCTTCCCTTGGTGAGCGCCCGCATATTGAGATCGAGGATCAACCCTTCGGATTGAATGAGTTGCAGGTTGCGCCTTATTTTTTTCCGGATGGCGGGTTTTTCCAGCCGGCTCCGGTAGTCGGGATCATGGAGGCGGATCAGGTCGAAGTGGCCCACTACGGCCGGTTTGAGGGCGGCGAGCATCTCATATTGGAGATCGAAATACCGCAGGTAGAGCCCGTCCACATCGCCGGCCGCCCTCGCGGCCTGACGGTAATGGGCCTCGTCGAAGTCGAAATTGATATCATTCACATGATGGACCGATCCCACCACGTAGTCAGGGGTGAAGGTCTCCATCAGGTGCCGGACAAACGGCAGAGAGCCGGTGTACGTCTCGGTTTCAAATCCCACGCAGATCCGGATCGTTGGCGCGTACCGGGCCTGCAGGGAGCGGCATGTCTTGAAGTAGCAGGAAAATCGCCGGTAGAGGTCTTCGGCGCTCAATCCGCATTCGATCTCATCGGGATAGCGGAAGCGGTCTTCGGCCGGGGGCATGTGCTCGGTGATGCCGACCCAGGAAAATCCCCTTTTGATGTAGGTGGCCACGATATCTTCCAGGCGGTCCCGGGCATGGGTGCAGAACTCTCCGCTGTGCCCGCCGTGGACGGATACCAGGCGCACGGATTCACAGGCCTTCCGGAAGTTGACAGGTGTCATCCACCGCCTTCTTGCTCTCGACGAAATGGGCTGCGGCAAGGGCGGCGGTACATCCGTCCGCAGCCGACAGAACGATCTGGCGGGCGTACTTCTCCCGCAAATCGCCGATGGCGAAAACGCCCGGGGTACTGGTCTCACACCGGTCGTCGGTGACCACATATCCGTCGGCGTTCATTTTGGTTCCCGCGGGAACGAGGGCGTTGTTGGGATTGAACCCGATGAAGATGAACACGCCATCCGTCGGCAGCTCTCGGGACTGGCCGGTCTGGGTGTCCTGGAGATCCACGGCGTAAACCCCGCTGTCATTGGCCTTGATGCACGTCGGTATCGTGTTCCAGAGAATTTCTATTTTGCATTCGGCCTTGAGCCGCTCCTGCAGGATCATCCCCGCCCGGAGGGCATCCCGGCGATGAACGAGATAAACCTTGCTGGCGAGTTTGGCCAGATAGAGGGCCTCTTCCGCGGCCGTGTCGCCGCCGCCCACCACCACCACGGTTTTCTCCCGGAAAAAAAAGCCGTCGCAGACGCCGCAGTAGGAGACGCCCTTGCCGTAAAATTCGGACTCGCCCGGGATGTCGAGCTTTTTGGGACTCCCGCCGGTCGCCAATATGACGGCATGGCTCTTCAGCTGGGTGCCGTCGGCCAGGATGACCCGGTGGTGCTCAAGACCGGGTTCCACGGCCACCACCTCCTGGGAGAGGATCTCGAGACCGTAGGAGGTTGCGTGCTGGCTGAATTTCATGGAAAGATCAATACCGGTAATATTCTCGAAACCCGGATAGTTTTCGACGTCCTCCGTCATGGTGATCTGTCCGCCGGCAGCGGTTTTTTCGATCAGGACGGTCTTAAGGGCGGCCCGCATGGCATAGATGCCCGCGCTCAGGCCTCCGGGGCCCGCGCCGATGATGATAAGGTCTTGGATCTCAGAGTCATTCATAGTAAAGCGCCTCCCGGGCCTATTGCCTCACTCTACCTTCCCCCGATAGGAAAGGTATACAGATACTTTCTTCAGCCTATCCCACAGCAGGGGGGGCGTCAACCGAAAATGGCCCCAGGCAGCGATTCTAACTGAACAAGGTTCATTAGCCCCTGTCGTGTTCGCCTGGCCGGCGCCACCCGCAACGGGCCCTAAGACGCAATTGCTCACGTGGCGCCGAGCGCCTGGCCGAACACGGCCTAGTCGTCGCAATTAATCGCGAAAATTTCTTCGTCAGTTCTTCCTGAAATCCGCGGGTTTCAGATCGTGCTTCCTGAACAGCTCATAGAGATCCGCCCGGTATTTTCCCGATATTTCGGCCGCTCGGCTCATGTTGCCTTCTGCTGACTCAATCAGTTCCAGAAGATAATTCTTCTCGAACTCCGCTTTGGCATCCTTGAAGGGGGACAACGGGGTGCGTTTGATGTTGCGGGTCTGGAGGATGAGTTCCTCGGGGATGATGTCCTGGGTCGCCATGGCGGCGGCGCTTTCGATGGAATTTTCCAACTCCCTAACGTTGCCCGGCCAGTCGTATTGAATCATTTTCTGCAGCGCCCCCGGTGTGAAGCCCTTGATGCTCTTCTGGCTGTTCTTCGCGAATTTTTTCAGGAAGAAATCCGCCAGCAGGGGAATGTCTTCCTTCCTTTCTCTCAGGGGCGGCAGATGGATGACAATGACGTGGATCCGATAAAAAATATCCTCGCGGAAGGCTCCCTCCCGGACCGCCTCCTCGAGGTTACGATTGGAGGAGGCGATCAGACGGACATCCAGCTTGAAGGGGCTTCCGCCGCCGACGGGCAGGACCTCTTTTTCCTGAATGACGCGAAGGAGCTTGGCCTGCATGGCCAGAGGCATTTCCGATATTTCATCCATGAAGAAGGTGCCGCCCTGGGCCTGGGCGAAAAGTCCATCGCGGCTGCTGGTGGCGCCGGTGAAGGCACCTTTCTCGTAACCGAAAAGCTCGCTTTCCAGAAGGGTTTCGGGGATGGCCGCGCAGTTGACGGCTACGAATCGGTGGTCCTTGCGGTTGCTGGCCACGTGCAGGGCCTTGGCGATCAGTTCCTTGCCGGTGCCGCTGTCCCCCTCTATGTAAACGGTCGAGTCCGATTGGGCGGCCTGGGACACCTTTTCCAGAACCCGCTGCATCTTCTCGCTGCGGCCGATGATGTTGTCGAATCCGTAGCGGTCCCTGATCAGGGTGCGGAGCCGGTCGATTTCCAGGCTGAGTTTGCTTTTTTCGAGGCAGTTCCTGATCTTGATGAGCAGGTCCTGGTAGTCAAAGGGCTTCGTGATATAGCTGTAAGCCCCCTTTTTCATGGCTTCGACGGCGCTGTCGATACTTCCATGGGCCGTCAGAATGATCACGGGCAGGGCCGGGTTGGCCTGATGCAGCACCTCCATCAGCTCGATGCCATCGGCCTTGCCCAGTTTCAGGTCCACCAGGGCCATGTCGAAAACCACCTCGTTTGCCAGCTTGCAGGCACTTTTGACCTGCATGGCGGTGTCGACTTCGTACCCTTCGGCTTCCAACCGCATTCGGATAACCTTGAGGATGTTTTTATCGTCGTCGACAATGAGGATCTTGTCCATTATTTCTCCCTACTGCGCACCGACCTTGCGCTTCTTATTTTCGATTCCGATATCCACGTTCTTCATTTTTTCCAGCTGGGTTTCCAGGTTCCGGATCTGCTCAAGCTGAGCGTCAATCCGCTTCTTTTGCGCGTCGAGCTGGTTCTTCAACAGGTCCATGGACTGGCTCTGATCCGCATCCTTCTTCATCAGGACCGATACTGCCTGATTTTTGTTAACGAGGGCTTCCAGGGTGATAATCCAGACTTCGGCCTCTGCATACAGTCGACTGCGCGGGTACTGCTTTCTCAATCTGGTGAATGCCTCGATTGCCTTCTTGTAGTTCTGGTCGGGGTTTTTGGGATGCGCGTAAAACAATCCCCTCTGGTAGAGGGCCAAATCTCCGATCCACCCGTTGGATTGCTTCAGCGCCTTTTCATTGTACCCCAGGGCATCTTCGAAGTTCCCATCGGCCGCATCCCTTGCCGCAAGCTCCAGATAGGTGTGAGCCTGGTTATATGCGGGAGGATACAGGCATCCCTGGATAAACACCATGGCCACTATACAACAGGCAAGGTAAAGTAGAAGGTGCTCCACTTTCCAGCTTCGCTCTCGGCCCATATAATTCCTCCATGCGCAGCCACGATATGTTTGGCGATCGGCAGACCCAGACCGGTTCCCCGGACAGTGTCGCGGCCGTCTTCGATCCGGTGAAATTTATCGAATATCTTTTCCAGATTTTCCTGGGCCATGCCGGATCCGGTGTCCGTTATCGACACCTCCACAAACTTTTCGGATGTCTGCAGCATTTTTGCCTTGATGGTAATGGCATCTTGGTCAGATGTAAATTTTAAAGCGTTTCCCAACAGGTTTTCCAGCAGCTGTTCGATCCGCGGGGGATCGATCAAAACAGGGGGAAGCTCCGGTTGGAAGTCCACGGTTATGCTCATATTCTTACGCTGGGCGATGGGCGTCAGACGCGTCACCACCTTTTGGACCACGGGAGGCAGACTGCATACGCTGAAATGATACAGCATCATGTTGGCTTCCATGCGTGAAAGGTCCAGGATACGATTCACCGAGGAGATCAGCCGCTCGCATTCCTCCTTGGTAATGACAAGAAGCTCCTGTTGCTTTTCGGGGAATCCGGCATAGGTGCCCTCCAGGAGCATGCTCGATGCCTCCTTGATGGCGGTCAGGGGGGTACGCAGTTCGTGGGAGACATGGCTGATGAAATCGATCTTCATCTCGTCCAGTTCCCTCAGGCGTGTACACATGAGGTTGAAATCATCCGCCAGCTCTTTGATTTCCGGAGGGGAGGTGATGTTCCCAATGGGCTCGAAGCAGCCCGTGGCGATTTGACGGGTGTGGTCCTGGAGCCGTGAAATCGAGCGATTGATGACCCGGGTGTTCAGAAAGGCGATGAAGGATCCCAGGATTAGCACCAGCCCGGCGGCAATGACGGTTATGTTAAGTACCTGATTGGTGATCCTGCCCGACTCCTTAATTTTCTCATCGCGGCTTATCTTTGATAAGATGATGATTTGATGGAGCAATTTCTGTATTTTATTGGTTGGTCCGTCTCCAGGGAGCGGCGCGGCGCCCGAGGCAGCATCCGGCGTGTCGGGGACCTGGCTTGCCCTGTTCTTAAAGGAGGTCAGATATCCATTATAGAGGACCTCGATTCTGGAAAACAGGGCCAGTTCTCTTGGGTCGGTCATCAGAGGACGCAGCGCCTCGAACCGGGTGAGAAAATAGGTTTTAATTTTCCAGAATTGATCGTAGAAATCTTTGTCCCGGGCGATGAAATATTTTTTCTCGAACCCCACCTGGGAGATGATGGCTTCCACCAGCAGCTCCGATTCGCGGATGGTTCTCCCGTGCACGGAATCGATCTGGCGTGTAATGTGATTCAACTGGTTCAGCTTATAGGTGACGATCCCACCCATGAACATCACCACCAGCATGATGGCCACGTACCCCAGCGTGAGGCGTTTGAGTATGGTCCATTTCATAGGGGGATCCCTTGCCGGGGAATCCGGAGGTGTAAGTGTCATGCCCCTCTGCGAACATGAGGGCCCTGTTTATAAGGACCCTTCGCAAGGATGTCTGTCATGCAGGTTCGACATCCGACGCCGAGACTTTGACACAGGCAATTGCTTCCGTCAAGTAGGGGCAGGTCGCACCGGGGTGATTTTGTCCTGATATGGATGAATCTAAAATTCTTGCGGTTATGCCTTCATCTGGTATCATCGTTGTCGTTGTCGTAGTCGTGATCGAAAGGCAGCAGGAACCCGGTCAAGAATAGCCCGGTGACGATCAATTTTCGATTCACAACGACTTGGTTTGGGACTGGCTCTGGCATGCCTGCCCTTTCTTGGAGCGATTCTGCATTGGCGTACGATTACGACAAGGAAAGGCTTTTCCAGTGCAGTTAGCGCAAATTGCCCGCGTGGTCGCCCCGAGCCGTATTGACCTGGAATCATCTAAACGGTATAAAAAAGCTCTAAATTTGGAGATATAAATGAACATTCATTTTATCGAAGCAAGGGATTTGCCGGATCTTTGGTTTCAGGCCGTTCACGATATCCTGGACAGGGGACGGCGGTTTACCATTGATCGGGGTTCCTATGCCGGGCAGACCCGGCTGGAATACGACTATTTTACGGGGCACGTGCGATATCCCGGGGCTCAGCCCCTGCTGCCCGATATCCCCCCCTCCTGCGGTATACCGAACCCGGTTGAGGAGGCTTACATCTATGGGGGGGAGGGCCATGACCGCTCCTATCTGGAGTACCTCATGACCGGCCAGAAGGCGGAAGGGGAGTCCTACACCTATGGCGAACGGCTGACACGAGCGGCGCTGGTGGGCGACAAGCTCGATTGGTGGGAAAAGGACCGTTCGGAAATCATCGACAAACGGCCCGTGGACGGCAAGGTGCTCTTCGAGGAGGACGGGCGGCTATACCTGAACCAGATCGAATGGGTCATCCAAACCTACCGGGATTACGGACACCGCAACAACCAGATGGTGCTCCAGGTGGCCCACCCGACAGACATGACCCTGCTGGATCCGCCCTGCCTGCGGTCCATCGATACCCGCATCCAGGAGGGTACCCTGCACTTTATCGTCTATTTCCGATCCTGGGATCTGTGGGCCGGGCTGCCTGCCAATTTGGCCGGTATTCAGAATCTCAAGGCTTACATGGCCGATGAGATCGGGGTGAAGGACGGGGAGATGATCGTGGAAAGCAAGGGGCTTCACCTTTACGGCTATGCCGAAGATCTGGCGAAGCTGCGATGCATGCGCACCTAAG
>CAYOXD010000036.1:0-23674 GCA_964407825.1 uncultured Desulfobacterales bacterium
AAACTTCTTCATAAAGCCCGCAGATCTACTCGACCTGCGGGCTTTTTTTGTACCCGAGGCTTGACCCCGGCCTGCTTTTCAAAGATATTGGGGTACATCGGGTGCGAAATCGAATACAGCTTTTTTTCGATCCCGATTCTCGTACGCCAACTTTCTACTTTTGGTGCGAAGGAGGCTTCGGATGAAAAATTACATGCTTAAAGAGGGATGGATTGACGTTTTCGTTTGCCTGGTATTGCTGCTGGGGATGTCCGGCAGTGCCTACGGATCGGGTGTTGTTGTCCGGGATGTGGAGGCGGACCTGGGCATCATGCTGGCGCCCGCGTCGAGCGCTTGCCATCCTTGCGAAAGCCTGGACGCTGTTGTGTTGCAGCCTGAAAAGCTCGCGGTGCTCGGACTGAGAGGCGTTGGAAAGGGCGATACCCTGCGGGTCGTTCACCAGGTGAGCAACCTCTGGCGGATTGTGGATACACAAAACGGCGCGCGTATTCGAATTCGGCTGAGAGTGAATGCCGATGCCGACGGTAAATGGCCCTTTCCAACCGCTCTGTGACGCCAAGAAGTTGAAGGTGATGTTTTATATTTATGATTGAAACCCTCAAAAAGGTTCACGCCATCGGTCTTTGCTCGGGCGGGCTGGACAGCCGGCTGGCGGCCAAGGTGATTCAGGAGCAGGGGATCGATGTGACCCTTATCAGTTTCGAAACCCCTTTTTTTTCCGCCGCGAAAGCCAGGGAGGCCGCCCGTCAGCTGGCTTTGCCATTGCATGTCGTCCCTATCACGGATACCTACATCGAGATGCTGAGAGATCCGCCGGTGGGCTACGGCAAATACATGAACCCCTGCATGGACTGTCATGCCCTCATGTTTCATCTGGCGGGCGAGCTGATGCGGGAGAAGGACTATGATTTTCTTTTCAGCGGAGAGGTGCTGGGCCAGCGGCCCATGTCCCAGACCCGCTCATCGCTTCGGTATGTGGAGAAGCACTCGGGGTATGACGGTTATATCGTGAGACCCCTCAGTGCCCTGCGGCTGCCCGAGACGATTCCGGAACGAGACGCGCTGGTGGATCGCACCCGGCTCCTGGGCATCACGGGCCGGGGAAGAAAGGAGCAGATGGCCCTTGCCGAGCGCTTCGGCATTACGGACTATCCCGCGCCCGCGGGGGGGTGTCTTCTGACGGACAAGGGCTATTCCCGGCGGCTCAGGGACCTCTTTGATCACCAGGAAACCACCAGTGAGGCGGAGCTTCAGCTCTTGAAGCACGGACGGCACTTTCGTTTTAAATCCGGAGTGAAGGTCATTGTCGGCCGGACAAAGGAGGATAACCGCTCCATCGAGAGGTATCATGTGGCATCAAGGAGCACCCTGCTGCGGATCATTCAAAAGCCCGGTCCCATTGTTCTGGTGAGCGCCGGCGCCGATGCCGCCTCGATCCGCCTGGCCGCCTCCATTTGCGTCGGGTACAGCAAGGTAGCGCTGGACTGCCCTGCCCAGGTGGTGGCCGTGTCGGCCGACGGCCGGCAGGAGCGCTTTTCCGTGCTGGGAATAGAGCCGGAGGCATTTAAGCGGTTGTTGATTTAAGCAGCGCCCGGGCGCGCAACTGCCCGCAGGCGGCCGCGATGTCGTTGCCCTTGCTCAGGCGGATGTTTGTGGTATAGTGCAGATCCAAAAGGATTTTCTGGAATTCCCGAATCGTTTCATCCGATGGCCGCTGGAAGTCGCACCCCTCATGGGGATTGAAGGGGATGAGATTGATTTTGGCCTTGACGGGCCGAAGCAGGTTGCCGATTCTTTTTGCCTGCTCCGGAGAGTCGTTGAGATCCTTGATCAGGATGTATTCGAATGTGATGAGGCGGCGTTTCTCCAGGGGATAGGCACGGCATGCGGAAAGGAGCGCCTCGATGGGGTAGCGGCGGTTGATGGGCATTAGCCGGCTTCTAAGGGCGTTATCGGGGGCGTTGAGGGAGACGGCGACATTGACCCGGGTGTCCCGGCCCAGCTCGGCGAGCTTGGGTGCGAGCCCCACGGTGGACAGGGTGATCTTCCGGGGGGAGATCCCGAGGCCTGCCTCGGCGGTGGTCAGGGTGTCCAGGGCCGCGATGACGTTGTCGTAGTTCGCCAGCGGCTCTCCCATTCCCATGAGCACCACGTTGGTGAGCCGCTGGGGGGATGAGAGGCCGGCGCTGACGTCGCGGACCTGGGCGAGGATTTCTCCGGCGGTGAGATTCCGGGTGAACCCGGCCCGGGCCGTGAGGCAGAAGCGGCAGCCCTGGGCGCAGCCGACCTGGCTGGAAATACAAAGGGTGCCATGGGTGCGCTCGGGTATCAGCACCGTTTCGATGAGCTTTCCATCGGCCAGCTCGAAGAGGAACTTTTGGGTGCCGTCGCCGGCCGTTTCCACGGCCCTGCGCTTCAGGCGCTCCACGGTGAAATGATCGGCCAGAAGCGCGCGGATATCCTTTTTCAGGTTGGTCATGGCCGAAAAATCATCGGTCTGACGGTTAAAGATCCAATGAAAGATCTGGGTGGCACGGAAGGCCGCGATGCCCCTTTCCGCCAGCCAGGCGGCGAGCTGGCCACGGGTGAGGGTTTTGATGTCGGTTTTATCCATTTGAAACACCTGTTTTTATTTTTCTTGACATAGCACCTTTTCAATTATACTTTCAAGAATTTAATCGATTTGGAATCACAACGGGAATCGATGTATGTTTGACAGCTTAAGCGACAGGCTCGCGGATGTTTTCAAAAAGCTCAAGGGGCACGGCAAGCTCTCCGAGAGCAACATCCAGGAGGCGCTGCGGGAGGTGCGCATGGCCCTTCTGGAGGCCGATGTGCACTACAAGGTCGCAAAGCAGCTGATTTCGGACATCAAGGAGCGGGCCCTCGGCCAGGAGGTGATGGCAAGCCTCACGCCCGGGCAGCAGGTGATAAAGATTGTCAATGAGACCCTGACCGAGCTGATGGGCAGCCAGATCGTGGATATCGATCTTTCCGGCCCCAAACCCGCGGCGCTGATGCTCGTGGGGCTCCAGGGATCGGGTAAGACCACCACGGCGGGAAAGCTTGCGGTCCTGCTGCGAAAGCGGGGCCGGGTACCCTATCTGGTGCCCGCGGACGTGTACCGGCCAGCGGCCATCGATCAGCTGAGGACCCTGGGGGCCCAGCTGGATGTGCCCGTTTTCGCCGCTACGCCGGAGATGGATCCGGTGGATATCTGCCGGGAGGCCGGGGCCGCGGCCCAGAAGGCCGGATGCGATACGGTGCTGCTGGATACGGCGGGCCGCCTTCATATCGATGAGGCGCTGATGGCGGAGCTGGGGCGTATCCGCGAGGCCGTCCTTCCGTCCGACATTCTCCTGGTGGCCGATGCCATGACCGGCCAGGACGCGGTCAATATTGCCGCCTCCTTTGACAAGGCCCTGGATATCGGCGGGATTATTCTGACCAAGATGGACGGGGACGCTCGCGGAGGAGCTGCCCTCTCCATCAAGTCCATTACCGGCAAACCGATCAAGTTCATCGGGGTCGGTGAAAAACTCAGTGAGCTGGAGCCGTTTCATCCGGACCGGATGGCCTCCCGGATTCTCGGCATGGGCGATGTGCTGACCATGATCGAGAAGGCCCAGGCGGCCGTGGATGAAAAAGAGGCCTTCGAACTTCAGAAGAAGCTGAGGAAGAGCCAGTTTACCTTGGAGGATTTCAGGGATCAGATGGTGAAAATCCGGAAGATGGGCTCCCTGACGGATTTGATCGGCATGATTCCCGGGTTTTCAAAGAACAAGCAACTCAAGAACCTGGATGTGGACGAGCGGGAATTCGTTCGGATCGAGGCGATCATCAACTCCATGACGCCCCTGGAACGGCGGCAGCATACCCTTATCAACGGCAGCCGGCGCCAGCGGATTGCCCGGGGCAGTGGCACGACGATCCAGGATGTCAACAAATTGCTGAAAAATTATTCCCAGATGATGAAGATGATGAAAAAAATTACCAAAGGCGGCATGCGGGGATTGGCCCGGGGCATGCTGCCGTTTTGAAGGAGACAGACGAATTATGCAGGTGAAAATCAGACTCGCCCGACACGGCGCGAAAAAACGACCCTTTTATCGAATCGTAGTGGCCAATATCAGCAGCAAGCGGGACGGAAGCTTTCTGGAAGTCGTCGGCACCTACAATCCGCTCAAGGACCCTGCCGAGGTCACATTGAAGGACGAACGCGTCGATTATTGGCTCGAGCAGGGTGCTATTCCCACCGATACGGTGAAGAATCTGCTGAAGAAACGGCCGGAAACGACGCCGGCCGGTTGAGCGGAGCGGGGTCGTGGGTGCTCCGGAACCTCAACCCGAAGCTAGGGAGACGGCGTCATGAAGGAGCTTGTGGAGTTTATTGCCCAGTCCTTGGTCGATCATCCGGATCAGGTATCGGTTGAGGAGATTGAGGGGGATCAGACCTCGGTGTTGGAGCTCAAGGTCGCAAAAGATGATCTGGGGAAAATTATCGGGAAACAGGGCAGGACCGCCCGTGCCTTGCGCACCTTGCTGAGTGCCGCTTCGGCCAAATCGAACAAACGATCGGTGCTGGAGATTATCGAATAGCGGCGTGAAACGGGAAGATGCGATCGTTATCGGTGAAATCGTGGGGGTCCATGGCATAAAGGGCCAGGTGAAGGTGCGCTCCTATGCCGAGAGTCCGGCGATATTTACCCCGGATTCAGACCTATGGCTGGGGGAGGCAGATGGGGAATTGATGCCCCACCGGGTTCTGCAAGTCCTGCCCCATAAGCGGGTTCTTCTGATGCGTTTCGAAGGCGTGGCCGATCGCGACGGCGCCGAGGCGCTTGTGGGCCGGACGCTCCATACGCCCAAGGAGGCTTTGCCTGCCCTCGATGAGGATACCTATTACCGCTTCGAGCTGATGGGGCTGGACGTTTTCAACGAAACGGACCTTTACCTCGGTCGCATCGAGGCCATCATGGAGACCGGAAGCAACGACGTTCTGGTGGTCAAGGATCCGGCAGACCCGACCTCCGGTGAACGGCTGATTCCCGCGCTGGCATCCGTGGTTGTGGCGGTGGATTTGGAGGCAAGACGGGTGCGGGTGAAGCTGCCGGATGGATTGTAACCGGCTCCTGGTTGAACGCCCATGAATTTTACGGTCCTGACCATTTTCCCGGAAATGTTTCCCCCCTTTTTCGATCACGGCATGGTTCGGCGTGCCATACAGGGGGGCAGCGTGACGGCCCGGGCGGTGGATCTCCGCCATTTCACAAGGGATCGGCATCGTACCACCGATGACCGACCCTATGGGGGCGGATGCGGCATGGTGATGAAGCCGGAACCCCTGGCAGAGGCAATCCGGGATGCCAGGGGACAGATGCCGGCCGCGCCGGTGGTGTATCTGAGTCCTCAGGGCCGGATCTTCGATCAGTCCATGGCAAGGACCTTTGCCGCCCTGCCCGGCCTGATTTTCGTCTGCGGCCGGTATGAAGGGGTGGATGAGCGCGTCTGTCGGAATTTTGTCCACCACGAGGTATCCATCGGCAATTACGTGATGACCGGGGGAGAGCTGGCCGCCATGGTGGTGATGGATGCGGTGATCCGGCTCATCCCGGGCGTTCTCGGCGGTGAGGAGTCGGCGGAAAAGGAGTCCTTTTCCGATTATTTGCTGGAACACGGGCATTACACCCGGCCGCCGGTCTTTGAAGGGGATCCGGTGCCCGAGGTGCTTCTTTCGGGCCACCACGACCGGATCGAGAAGTGGCGCAGGGAGATGGCCCTCATGCACACCGTTCTCAAGCGGCCGGCGCTGCTGCAGGGTCGGTGCCTGAGCCGGGAGGATGTTGCGGTCCTCGAGAGATGGCGCCTGGAGATTGAAAAACTGATTCATGGGCAATCTGTATGTGGCGCTGATCCACTATCCGGTGACCAATAGGCAGGGGGATATCATCGCATCGGCGGTGACCAACCTGGATCTGCACGATATTGCCAGGACCGCCTGCACTTACGGGGTGAAGGCGTTCCACGTGGTTACGCCCCTTACCGATCAGACCCGGCTCGTGGAGACCATCGTGGCCCATTGGACGAAGGGGGGCGGCGGCCGCCGCAACCCCAAGCGTCGGGAGGCCCTGTCCCTGATCCGGATCGAAACGTCCCTTGCAGAGGTGCTGGCGCACATCGGCGCCCGTGAGGGGGAAAGACCGGCCGTTATCGCCACCAGCGCCCGGCACCGGCCCAACAGCATGGGATTTGGCCCCTTGCGCGAGATGATTCATCGCGGCTCAAGACCTTGCCTGTTGTTGTTCGGCACGGCCTGGGGGCTTTCGGAAGCATTGGTGGCAACTGCAGATTATGTACTTGAACCGGTCAACGGACCGGCTGACTATAACCATTTATCCGTTCGATCCGCCGCGGCCATCGTCCTTGACCGGTTGATGGGCCGCCGATGAATCGGAGGGATGGGAAGCCGCCCCGCGGCTCCCGTTACCCTAGAGCAGTGTTTGGAGAAGACCATGGAAACGATCAACCAGTTGGAAAGAGAACTCATTCGTCTTGACCTGCCGGATTTCAGGCCCGGCGACACGGTGAAGGTCCATGTCAAGATCAAGGAGGGGGAAAAGGAGAGGGTCCAGGTATTCCAGGGCGTTGTCATCAGCAAACGCGGTGGCATGGCCGGGGCCACCTTCACGGTGCGCAAGGTTTCCTACGGCGTGGGCGTGGAGCGGATTTTTCCTCTGCATTCACCGGCCATCAGCCAGATCGAGGTGGTCACCAGAGGACGGGTGCGCCGTGCCAAAATCTACTACCTGAGAAATCTCAGAGGGAAGGCCGCCCGGATCAAGGAAAAACGTGTCTATTAAGATCCATCGCATCGGTACCGGCCAACGGTTGGTTCCCTGATGCAGGGGGATCCGCTGAAACATGAGAGGGAGGCCTGGCATCTCGGATACCGCCGCGTTGCGGGGATAGACGAGGCGGGCCGTGGCCCTCTGGCCGGTCCGGTGGTGGCCGCCGCGGTGATCCTGCCGGCTTCCTTTCCGGTGACCGGCATAGATGATTCCAAGAGGCTGACCGCCAGGCGGCGGGCCCATCTCTTTGAGGAGATACGCTTCCATGCCGTGGCGGTGGGGGTGGGCCGTGTGGATCCGCCCCTCATCGACAGGCTTAACATCCTTCAGGCCTCCCTTCTGGCCATGGAGAAGGCGGTTGCGGAGATGCCGGTTCATCCCGACTACCTGCTGATAGACGGCACCTTCCCCGTAGGCACCCCGTTGCCCCAGGTGTCCCTTCCCAAGGGGGACGCCCGGAGCCTGTCCATTGCCGCCGCCTCCATCGTTGCCAAGGTGACCCGGGACCGGATCATGGAGGCCTATCACGAGGAATATCCCCAGTTCGGGTTTTCCCGGCACAAGGGGTATCCCACGCGGGCCCACCGGGAGGCCATTCGGGCATTCGGTTGCTGCCCGATCCACCGCAGGAGTTTCAAGGGCGTAAAGGAGGGGGGCTAGAGGGAAGGACCCATGACGGATCGGGGCGACCACCGCCGGCAATTGGGCGGCAGCGGTGAGACGCTGGCCGCTGCCCACCTGGAGAAGAACGGGTACCGGATCCTGGCGCGTAACTATCGCACCCCCATCGGAGAGATCGATATCATCGCCCAGGAGGGGGAAACCCTGGTGTTCGTGGAGGTGAAAACGAGGGGAACCCACCGGTTCGGCCATCCCAAGGAGGCCGTCACGGCCAGGAAGCAGCGGAAACTATCCATGGCGGCGCTTTACTACCTGAAAGGCACCCGGAATCTGCACCGGAAGGCCCGGTTCGATGTGATATCGATTCTGCCCGGGCCCCGGGAGGGGTGGAAGATAGAGGTCATCAAGAATGCCTTCGACCTTGCCTACCCCGGATAGGGGATCGAACGGAACCGCCGCGGCCGGGACGCTCTACGTCGTTGCAACCCCCATCGGTAACCTGGAGGATGTGACCCTCCGGGCCCTCCGTATTCTGGGAGGGGTTGGGGCCATTGCCGCCGAAGATACCCGTCATACGAAAAAATTGCTTTCCCACCACGGCATCAATACCCGTCTCATCTCTCTGCATGAGCATAACGAGCGCACCCGCGTGCCGGAACTCATCCGGCAGCTCGAGGTGGGGGATTGCCTGGCTCTCGTGACCGATGCGGGGACACCGGCGGTGTCCGATCCCGGCTACCGGCTGGTGAGCCAGGCAGTGACCCGCGGCATATCGGTGGTGCCGGTGCCCGGCGTCTCGGCCGTCATCACCGCCCTCAGCGTGGGGGGGCTTCCGACGGATTCCTTCGTATTTGTCGGGTTTCCGGCCAAAAAACAGGGGCAGCGCATCCGTCAGCTCCAGGGCCTTGCCCGGGAGCCCCGAACCCTCGTCTTCTACGAGTCCCCCAGGCGTCTTATCCGGCTTCTGACCGAGATCCACCATGCAATGGGCGAGCGGCGGGTCGTTCTCGGCCGAGAGATGACCAAGCTGCATGAGGAATTTCTGAGAGGCCGGATTTCGAGCATCCTGACGGCTCTTGGGGATCGTCCCATGATCAAGGGGGAGTGTACCTTGTTGGTGGAAGGATCCGCCGATGCCGCCGCAGCGAGCGGTCCTGTGGATTCGGCATCCATCGAAACGGCCATCGGTGCCGCCCTGGCAAAGGGTGCCAGTTTGGCGGATGCCTCCAGGGAGGTGGCCGGCGCACTGGGGGTTTCCAGGCGGCGGGTATATGAATTGGGGTTGAAGCTGTCTTCCGGGAAGAACGCACTGCCATGAAGGGGCATCCACCACATCGTGATCAGAAATCAGGCCGGGGTTCCCGTGGAAAATCGTTTTCCCGTAAAGCCCTGATCGCCCTGGTGGCCGATTCCAGGGGACGTATCATCGAGCTCGAGGGGTATGGGGCCGTCGGGATGGCCGGGGAGGCCCGGGTGCCGCTAACCGCCTCGGACACCCTGCCCATGCCGGAGGGAGGAGAGTTGATGCTCCTTCCCCAGCGGGTTCCCGTTCTGCAGGATCTGGCCACGGGTAAGCTGGTGAGCCTGCCGGAAAATCCATACCAGCCAGGGGAACGGATCTGCCCGGTGGCGGCCTTCAACTCCCCCGGATATGTCCACACCTACGCCCCTGCCTACGAGGAACTGCCGGGGGCTGCCGCCTTGCCCCTTTTTGCCTATGGTGCCGTGGGATGGCACCGGGGAGGGTTCAGGAGTGCTGTTTTCAGGATCGACCGGGAGCGACGCCAGGATTTGCGTCTGATGCCCCTTGAAAAGGTCCGGCGAGGGGTAGCGGCGATGAGGAAAAGGATGCCCGGAAACCGCTTGCGGCAACATCTTGAAAAGTGCGCCCTGACCTATGGATGCCCGGCGGCGAAAAATTTTTTCATCGGCCGCTGCGAGGCCCCGCTGCCAGCCTCCCCCCAATGCAATGCGCGGTGCCTCGGATGCCTTTCCCTCCAACCGGTCGAGGCGGTCTCCCATTGCCAGGACCGCATCGGTTTCATGCCCTCGGCAGAGGAGATCGCCCAGGTGGCCCTGGCCCATCTGGAGCGGGTGAAAGAGGGGGTGGTGAGCTTCGGCCAGGGGTGCGAGGGGGATCCGCTCCTTGCCGCGGAAGTGATCGAACCGGCCGTCCGAATCATCCGGCGAAAGACCGACCGGGGTACCATCAACATGAATACCAACGGCAGTCTGCCGGATGTCCTGGATACGCTTTTCGATGCAGGGCTCGATAGCGTCCGGATCAGCATCAACAGCCTCCGGGAGTCCTGCTACGATGCCTACTTCAGGCCCAGGAGGTATGGGTTTTCCCACGTGATGCAAAGCGTTGCCCTGGCAATCCGGAGAGGCAGGCATGTGGCCATCAACTATCTGAACCTGGCAGGGGTCACCGACTCGCCGGAGGAAAGGGCGGCTCTCCTGGCATTTCTCGAATGTCATCCCATCGACCAGATCCAGTGGCGGAACCTCAACTTCGATCCCCTTCGGTATTGGCGGGTCATGGCCCAGGTGGCATCCCACGGCCCGCCCGGGGGCATGAGGTCTCTGGTGTCGGAGGTGCAGACGGTTTTCCCCCGCATCCGTCACGGGTATTTCAATCCGGCCGTCCCGAAGGATCGGCGTTAGGGTTGCGCCGGCGATTCAAGGAAATCCGGGTTGCGGCCGATACGGGGGATAGCAAATATGTGATCAACGGAGGTAGTCCATGGAAATCGTTATCGGTGCCACCCATCGGGTGGAGATGTCAACCCGGAAAGTGGAGTCCAAGGCCGGTGTGGTCGAGGCCCGGGTGCTCAATGTCCGACCGCCCAGAAGACGCCCCCAGGGTCCCGGCCCCCAGCAAGCGGAGAGGCGCCAGGGGCAAACGAATTTCGACCCGGCCGCGGGCCGGGTCCTGGTGCTGCTGGTACCTGAGGGGTACCATATCCCGCAGGATATCGACTCCGGAAACTACAGGGTGTTTCTCAGGTTCGCCTCACGAAAAAAATAGGGGAGGCCTTTCGGTTTGACAGACTCCTCAGCCATGTCCTATGGTGGAAAAATCTGGCGATTGGTGCATGAGATCAACTATCATAAAGAGGACATCCATCTATGGCTTCGACCGAAAAGGGGCCACCGGAATATAAAGAAAAACGCTTGACCCCAAGGACGCCCCTGTACAAGGCGGTTACCTACGAGGCCAAAGGTGAGGCATACGAGGACTTTGTGCAGGATATCAGCGCCGGGGGGATCTTTATCGAAACGCGGTTGCACTTTGTGCTCGGTCAATCCCTTGCCATTACCCTGCCGATGCCGGGACATCAACACTATATCCAGGTCTCAGGGCAGGTGGTCCGGATCTCCTCCAGCGGCATCGGCGTGAAGTTCGCCCATCCCATTCAGGAATTATTGGGGGCGCCGGCGCTTCCGGATTTTGACTGATGATGATGCCTGCCGGGTTCCCCTCCCCATGAAGTGGATAGAAGCAAAGGTGCTGTTCTGGTTTCATGACCGCTCGCTGGCAACCGAGCTCATTGCCGATGCCTTCTCGGAGATCGGAATCCAGGGCGTTGCCATCGAAGGACCGGATGGGCCGCCGCCTGAGGGCTGGGCGCCGGAGGTCCAGGTTCCCACCTCGCAGGATGCGGTTATCGGCTATCTACCTGAAAATGCCGCCGTGGGCCGGGTGTGCCAGGACCTTGAGATCCGACTGTCAGCCCTGGGGGCCTCAAACGGAATCACGACCCGGGTGGAATACCGTGATTTGGATGAAGAGGACTGGGCGGAGTCCTGGAAGGCCTTCTTCTGGCCCGTCAAAATCAGCCGTCGGATCGTCGTCAAACCCACCTGGCGTTCCTATTCCGCACAACCCGGCGAGCTGGTCCTGGAGATCGATCCGGGCATGGCCTTCGGCACCGGCACTCATCCCACCACCTCTCTATGCGTGCGCCTCATCGAAGCCAACCTGAAACCGGGAGACAGCCTTCTCGATATTGGTACGGGGTCCGGGATACTTGTCATCGCTGCGGGAAAACTGGGGGCCGAGCGGGCCCTGGGAATTGACAATGATACGGTGGCGGTGACGGTGGCCAACGAAAACATCGCGCGAAACCACCTGGACGCCGCCCGTTTCCGTGCGGTTGCAGGCGATCTGGCCGACGGTCTGTCCCAACGGTTCCGCATGGTGGTGGCGAACATCCTCTCGGAGGTGATCCTCATCCTTCTGGACCATGTGGCCCGGGTGATGATGCCGGGGGGGCTTTTTATCTGCTCGGGGATTATCGAAAAGAACCGGCGGCTCGTGGCGGACAAGATGCACCACCTGGGCTTCGAAATCGTCGAGGAAGCAGCCGAGGAGGGATGGGTCGCCATAGCCGGACGGCTGAAGGCCTGAAGGGTCTCATTTGACCAGATGCACCACCTGGGAGGCCGGGACCAGTGCCACCTTTCCCTTGATTTCCGGGAGCATGGCCCGAATTTCCCGGTAGGTCGCCGGATGGGGGTGGCCGATGCCCACGGCTTGTCCCCTTTCCTGCGCAATCCGCAACAGTTCCTCTATCTGGCGCCGAATGGCGTCAGGTTTCAGCACATTATCCAAAAAGACGTTTCGTTCCGCAAAGGGAATTCGCAGCAGCCGAGCCGATGGCCGGCACAGGGAGGCCGGCGTGGTGCGGCTGTCGATGAAGAAGAGCCCCTTCTCCTTCAGAACGGAAAAAATCTGGTACAGCTGACTGGACACCTGTGTCATGCGCGATCCCATATGATTGTTCACGCCCTTGATGCCGGGGACCCATCGCAGGTCCGCCCGAAGCTGCGAGATCAATTCATCCGGACTCATGGAGGTCAGAAGCGCCCCGGGTCCGGGATTGATGCTTGGATATTCGATCGGCTCCATGGGCAGATGGAGCATGACCTCAAGCCCCTTTTTTTCTGCCGCCAGGGCCAGTTCCTTTCCGTGGGGGCTGAAGGGGAGAACCGCATAGGTGATGGTCGCGTCCAAGGCGATAAACTCCCTGCCGACCTTTTGGTCGTATCCCATATCGTCAATGATAAGGGCGACCTTTGGCCGCTTATGAGGGGGCGGCGGCGGCGGCAGAGGGATGGTGGACGGCGTCCGGCTCGCTTTTTCCTTGGGGAAGATTTCGTACCTGAGCGTCGGGGCCACCGGTACCGGCCGTTTTACCACATCGGATATGGGGATCCGGCGGGGAATCCACAGACGCAGGAGAACGCCAACAAGAAAAACGATCAGAACGAGAAGTACCAGCGCCAGGATCATGCGCGGGAGGGGAGAAGGAGAGGCACCCCTCCGTGTCGAACGGGGGGGTGCCTTTTTTGCCGGTCTCTTTGTGCCTTTTTTTTTTGCCATCAAGTACAGCTTCTGTTGTCTCTAAACCGCTCTACCCAATCCAATAATGCTGCAACCCTGCCTACTCAACCGACTCCCTTGAAAATATCGTAACTCACGAGAATCTCGAGCGCCCGCATGACCTGCTGGTCGTCCTGGGGGGAATCGAGCCGCAGGGGACCGAACTTTTTAGCGGGCTTCTCCGGGGAGGCCTCGGTTTTCTTCTTTTCCGGTTTCTGCGGGGCGTTATGTTCCGGAACCACCTTTTTTCCCTGTGTCATGGATTCGGGTGCCAGATGGTTTTTAAGATCCTTCTCCTTGATGGTCATCCCTTGCGAGGATGAGGAGGTATCCTTTGGATTCAGAATCTTCTGCCGTACCACGATATCCGGCGTGATCCCTTTCGCCTGGATGCACCGGCCATTGGGGGTGTAGTAGCGGGCGATGGTTAACTTCAGTCCATAGCCGTTGGGCAGTCTTTCAACGGTCTGAACCGAGCCCTTTCCAAAGGAGGTGGTCCCCAGAATCAACGCCCGTTTCTGGTCCTGAAGGGCGCCGGCGACAATTTCCGAGGCGCTGGCACTGCCGCCGTTGACGAGCACCACCATGGGGAAATCCCTCTTCACCTTGTTGGGGTGGGCCATGAATTCCTTGACGGTGCGGGCCCTGCCCTTGATGGAAACGATGATCCCCTTGTTCAGAAAAACATCGGCCACCTTCACCGCCTGATCCAGAAGCCCACCGGGGTTGTAACGCAGATCCAGCACCAGACCCCTGAGGGGGACTTTACCCGATTGAAGGTGATTGAGCGCCGTCTTGAGCTCCTGGGCGGTCTTTTGCCTGAAACTGGTGATCCAGATGTATCCATACCCTGGCTTGAGCACCCTGTAGTGCACGCTGTCGATGGGGATGATGGCACGGATAAGATTGAACTCCAGAGGTTTCGATACACCTTCCCGAACGATGGTCAGGTGCACGTGGGTCCCCTTTTCGCCCCGCATTTTTTTCACGGCCTGCCACAGCATCATGCCCTGGGTCGATTCGCCATTCACCTTGATGATGTGATCGCCGGCGTGGATTCCGGCCTCATAGGCGGGGGTTCCCTCAATGGGGGAAATGACGGTGAGGACGCCCTTTTGCATGGTGATTTCAATGCCGATGCCGCCGAATTCCCCCTCGGTGTCCACTTGGAGTTCTTCGAACGCCTCGGGCGGCAAAAAGGCGGAATGGGGGTCGAGGCTCTGCACCATGCCTTGAATTGCCTTGTCGATCAGCTTCGAGTTGTCGACCTTATCCACGTATTCCTTGTCGATAAAGTCCAAGACATTGGTGAAGGTTTTCAGTTTTTTGTAAGTGGCTTCGTTATCCGCCGCGACATTCGCGTGGAATCCGGTCCCAATGGTCCAGAGGATGACGGCCACCACCATCACCCCCCACAGTTTAGTGCGTCGCTCTTTTATCATAATTGTTTCGACTCCTTTTTCCCAGCCATGTCAGCGGATCAACAGGTCTCCCATGATGCCTGATTTCGAAATGCAGCTCCGGGCCCTGGAAAGAGCCGGTGTCTCCCACCGTGCCGATGACTTCGCCGGACGCCACCGACTCCCCCTTTTTCTTGAAAAGCTCCTGAGCGTGAGCATACACGGTGCAGTAATGATCCCCATGGTCGATGATGATCATATTCCCATAGCCTTTGAACCAACCGGCGAATATCGTTTTCCCCCTGTCCACGGCTCTGATGGGCTCTCCCCTGTCCGCAGCGATATCGATGCCGCTTCTGAAACCGGTCACATGGAGTCGGGCGGAGGTGTAAGGCCCATAAAAAGAAATAATTGTACCCCTGACGGGCAGGTTTAGCAACCCCTTTAATGCCTTAAAGTCAGAGGGGGGTGCTTCGGTGTTGGGCGTCGAGGTGTCGGTGGCAATCTCTCTGTTCAGGGCCTCGGCCGCCCTTTTCAGGGCCGCGATGGCGGCCAGGGCAAGGGATTTCTTTGTTTTGATGTCAAATAACAATTGGTTACGTTCATCACGCTGACGGGTCAAGGCCGCTTTTTGCTTCGCAAGCGCCAGGCTCTGGGGGCGGAGCGCCTCCCGCTGCGCGGTGAGATGGGCCTTGAGCGCGGCCAGGTCCGCCTGCTTGACCGTAAGGGTATGCCACACCCTCGCATCATAGGCCGATAATCGTTCAAGACGCTCTTTCCTGATCAGAAAATCGAAAAAGGAACCGGCCGAGGCGATCAGAGGCAGGGTCCCCAGGCGATTGAGCTTGTAAACGGCCACCAGACGGCTGGCGGCGTATGTTCGCAGATCCGCCACCTGCCTTTCCAACGCCGTTTCCGCAGCTTCCTTCTTTACAATCTGGGCGGTCAGGCCATCCACCTTCTGGGTGAGAACGGCGGCCTTCTGTTCGATGACATTCAGGCTGGCGTCGATTTTGTTCAGGGAGTCCATGAGGTTGCTTTCCTGCTGCGTATAGGCGCCTGCCTCCCCCTGCCGCTCTTTCAGGCGTTCCTTTACTTGACGCAGTTGGGCGACGGGGGAGCCGAATGTCAGGGGTGCCGCGGCCGCCTCCTCGGTTACCAACTTAACGTAACGCCTGTCGACAAAGCCTGTTTCGCCCTCATACGAGACTTTCCACCACTGCCCGGAGGCGTCGATGACCCGAAGTCGGTCCTTCCGATGCAGCAGGACGACGGAGCGGGTGGATAAATCGGGCCCTGCGCGCAGATGCAGTCGCGCAGCGGTCACCTGCGCCAGGCAATCGGTGCACGTCCCGGCCGCTAGGGCCGGTCTGGCCCATAGGTGCAGGACGATGGTTCCGATCGCTAGGATTTCAAGAACTGTCTTATTGAGAGATAGCATCCGATCCAGCCCACGAGCATGCTACAGGCGACAATTTCCAGGAGCGTGATCAAGGGAAAAAACCGAAGATGGAAAAAAATCCCCGAGAGGCCCTGGTGAATGTTTCCGACCGCCATGGAAAAGAGGATGGCCAGGAGGCACAGGCCCGCGGCGGCGCCCACCAGTCCCTGGATCATGGCCTCGATGAAAAAGGGCGTTTTGATGAACCGGTCGGTTGCGCCCACCAGACGCATGATCTCTATTTCCTCGCCCCTGGAATAGAGCAGCAGCCGAATTGTATTGGCCACAATGAACACGGTCGCCAGGAGAAAGAGCAGCCCCAGAGCGATGCCGGCCAGGCGAAACAATTGTAAAAAATAAAGGGCTTTGCCAAGCCATTGCTGACCGTATTCCACCGAATCGACGTTCGGTAGCGCCTGGATTTTGGCCGCAAGGCGCGCCATATCCTGGTCGCTTTGGGTAACCGCCACGAGGCGGATCTCAAACGCCTCCGGAAGGGGATTTTCCTTAAGCCCCGCTATCAGGGAGGCCTGGTGCTTCAGCTCCTGTTTCAGCTCCTCCAGCGCCTCCTGTTTGGAGATGAAGCGTACCTGGGAGACCCCATAGAGGCCAAGCAGCCGCTGTTCCGTATTCTTTCGATCGGCCGCACCGGTCTCGGGCTTGAGATAAACCATCATCCGGACGCCCTTTTCCCAGGAATGGACAACGTCCTGGGCGTTGATCAAAAATAGACCGAAGGCACTGACGATCAGCACCGCCAGGGCGATGGTGACCATGGTGAGGGCATTTAACAGCCGGTTTCTTGAGAGGTCCTGCAGGGCGCGTTTGATTAGCAGCATCATGGGTAACCGTCCGTTTCCGCCTATTGCTGGAGGCGGACGCCTGCTTTGAGTTGAACGATGCGCTGTCCTGGCATGTTCAGCAGCGTCGGGTCGTGGGTGGCCACCATCACGGTGCCGCCCCGGAGATGGAATTTTTTCAGGAGATTAAAGATGATTTCCGCGGAGGCCGCATCCAGGTTGCCCGTGGGCTCGTCTGCCAGGAGGATTTTCGGGTTGCCCACAACGGCCCTGGCCACGGCCACCCGCTGCTGCTCCCCGCCCGAGAGGCTGGGAGGGAAACTGCCACGCCGATCCTCCATGCCCACCGAGCGAAGCGCATAGTTGACCCTTTTGGTAATGGTCCTGCGTTCGGTACCCAAAGCCTCCAGCACGAGAGCGACGTTTTCGAACACGGTCCTGGTGGCGATGAGCTTATAATCCTGAAAAATAATGCCGAACTTGCGACGCAGGTGGGCAATTCGCCCTCTGGAGATCCGGGCCAGGTTCATCCCGTCCACCAGCACCTGGCCTTCGGACACCGGTTCTCCCAGATAAAGGAGCTTGAGCAGTGTTGTTTTACCCGCGCCGCTGGGGCCGTTGACGAAGATGAAATCGTTTTTGTAGATATCCAGGTTGATATCCACCAGGGCTTTTTTTGCCCCGTAAGTCTTATGCACGTGAAACATCTGGATGATCAGATCTTGTTGCTTGCCCGTCATGGTTCGCCCGTCCCATTGCGGTGGCCGGCTTGCGGCGTTTCCGTTGCGATGGATGTCAAGCTGTTGTAACGGTTTGGGGTCGTTTTGGCAAGAAGGGTTTTATTGACCTTCCCGGGCTTTGTTGATACACATCCCCTCTGAGCACAGGGAGTGCCCTTATCGGTTTTCCCTGCTCCGAGCCTCCACTGAAACCCAAAGAGTGGCTTCTTCCATTTCGGTGGAGGCTTTTTATTGACGCCGCCGCGAGAAGGGAGACACAACCGCATGCCTACTGAAGGGGAAACGGCCGAAATGAAACGGGAGCTGATTGCGTTGCTTTGCAGAAAATCGTTCAAATACAGCGAGGAGCCGACATTCAAGCTGGTTTCCGGCGCCATGAGCCGGTTTTATGTAAACTGCAAGCCAACGGCCATGGATCCACGGGGGATGTATCTGATCGGCAACCTCGTGTTTGACGCCATCCGGGATCTGTCTGTGGCGGGAGTCGGGGGGCTCACCTTCGGGGCTGATCCCGTGGCCATGTCCACGGCCTTCGTATCGGGTCTCAAAGGCAAACCGGTAAAGGCCTTTTCAATCCGAAAGGCCATCAAAGACCATGGCATTGCCCGATGGATCGAGGGGGATCTTACGGCCGGTGAGGCCGTGGTGGTGATCGATGATGTCGCCACCACCGGCGGGTCCACCATTCAGGCCGTCGAGAGGGCCCGTTCAGAGGGGCTTGAGGTGCTACGCGTGGTGGTGCTTGTGGACCGCCAGGAGGGCGGACTGGCCAACATCCGTGACCATGTGCCGGATGTCAGGGCCGTTGTCACCCGGGATGAGCTCATCGCGCAATGGAAGCGCCTGCCTTGATCATCGTTTTCAATACGGCTGTTGGTGCCTCATCATCGTTGTCGTAATCGAAGGGCAAATCAAATTCATACGGTATGGCGAAGAATCTCTGATGGGAGCTGCGACTACGATTACGACAACGAAAAGGGCAAGGGCAAGGGCAGAGGCGAAAGCATGGATCAACCGGGAATGTAGGTAGCCGCCGCCGTGTCGGACTCCCACGCCGTTACCCGGGAGACACGGATACCGGGTGACTCGATTTTTTTCTGGAGCCTTTGGGCGATGATGCGGGCGATATTCTCGGAGGATGGGTTTTTGTCCTTGAATGCGCCCAAATCGTTTAGAAACTTATGGTCCAGGTCGTCCATGATCTCCTGCACATTGTCCTTGATGATGCAAAAATCCATCAGGACACCGGCATCGTTCAGGGCTTGGCCGGAGAGATATACCTCCACCTTCCAGTTGTGGCCATGAAGGGCCTCACACTTTTTCGCCACCATCCGCAACTGATGGGCCGCCGCAAAATGGGTCACCACTTTCAGCTCGTACATAATCGCAATCTTCCCTAAAGGGCGGCTCTCGACGCATTGCCCTTGAGCATGGTTTTAAGCTTGTTGGTGAATTTGTTCTCTTCCAGGGAGGCAAACTGCCTGAGCAGTTCCTCCTGCTTTTTCGACAGATGGGTGGGGGTTTTGATCTCGACTTGAATCAACTGGTCTCCGCGGCCCCTGTGACGAAGGGAGGGGATGCCCCGTCCCATGAGGCGGAATATTTCCCCGGGCTGGGTACCCTTGGGAATTTCGAAGTCGATTTCCCCTTCCAGGGTGGGGACCTTGATGTGAGCGCCGAGGGTTGCCTGGATAAAGGAGATTGGAACCGAGCAGAGAACATCCGTATTGTTTCGTTTGAAAAACTCATGGGGCTCAACGTGAATGAAGACGTACAGATCCCCAGGCGGGCCGTTGAAGCTGCCGCCTTCCCCCTCGCCGGTGAGTCGGAGCCTGGAGCCGTTGTCCACCCCACCGGGGATTTTGACCTGTACCTTTTTCCTGGCTATCACCTGGCCCTGGCCCCTGCACTGATGGCAGGGATGCTTGATGGATTGCCCCGCCCCATGGCAGACGGGGCAGGAGGTTCTCACCGTAAAGAAGCCCTGGCTTCGGGATACCTGCCCGGAGCCGCCGCAGGTAAGGCAGGTTTCAGGCTGTGTGCCGGGCTCGCATCCGTTTCCCTGACAGGTGGGGCACGTTTGGCGCTTCTCTACATCGATTTCCGTTTCCGTGCCAAAGGCGGCCTTCATGAAATCCAGGGTGAGGTCATAGCGAAGGTCCGCCCCCCGCCTCGCCCGGCTTTGGGATCGCCGGCCGGATCCAAAGCCGAAAAAATCTTCAAAAATGTCACCGAAGCTCGAAAAGATATCTTCGAATCCACCGAAACCCGAAAAGCCGGAACCCTCCAGACCCTGATGACCATACTGGTCATAGATGCGTCGCTTTTGGTTATCCCGAAGCACATCGTACGCCTCGGCCGCCTCTTTGAATTTTTCTTCGGCCGATTTGTCCCCGGGGTTTCTGTCCGGGTGAAACTCCATGGCCTTTTTCCGATAGGCGGCCTTGATGGCGCTGTCGGCAGCGTTTCGGTCCAACCCAAGAATTTCGTAATAATCCCTCTTGCTAGTCATTGAATACCTTGATCATATGCTTTCTCGCGGATCCAGTCTATGGCGCCGTTTCAACCGGCCAGGGCTGAGACAGGGCCTTCCCCACGCGCTATTTCCTTAACGGCAACGGAGCTAAGGCGTGGGCCAATTATCTTCATTCCTCATTAACAAACTATATTAATACTGGTATGGGAGTTGTCAACGCAGTCCGATGAGAGGACGGCTGCAGTTGCACCGTCCGTCCGTTAAAAGGCAAAGGGCCGCTTGAGGACCGTGTCTTTCTGCCATCGCAGATCATCCCGCTCCGGGTAATCGATACTGTAATGCAACCCCCGGCTCTCCTCCCGATACCGGGCGCACTTGATGATCAACTCCGCCACCGTGGCAATGTTTCTCAGTTCGATAAGCTCGGCATCAACCTTGAAGCCCCAGTAATAGGCTCGAATTTCCTTTTGTATGATTTCAATGCGGTGCATTGCCCGCTCGAGGCGCCGGTTGGACCTCACAATCCCCACGTAATTCCACATAAACCGCCTGATTTCATCCCAGTTGTGGGATACCATGATAAGCTCGTCGCTGTCCGTGGTGCCCACCGGATCCCATTCCGGCGCTGACGGCAGCGCCTTCGACCTGGCGCTGGCCAGTTCCTGTTCCGCCTGTTCGGCAGCCTCATGGGCATACACCAGCGCTTCGACCAGCGAGTTGCTGGCCAGGCGGTTGGCGCCGTGTAAACCGGTGCAGGCGTTCTCCCCCACCGCATAGAGCCCCTGAATATCTGTTTTTCCGGTCAGATCCGTCACCACCCCGCCGCACATGTAGTGGGCGGCGGGCACCACGGGGATCGGCTCCTGGCACATGTCCACGCCGAATTTAAGGCAGTTTTCAAGCAGGTTGGGAAAGCGGCTGCGGATAAACTCGGGCTTCTTGTGGGAGATGTCGAGGAACACCGAGTCATCTCCGCTCTTCTTGAGTTCCGCGTCGATGGCCCGGGCGACCACATCCCGGCAGGCCAGATCCTTTTTCGGATCGTATTTCTCCATGAAGGCATGGCCGGCGGCGTCAATGAGAACCCCCCCCTCTCCCCGGACAGCTTCGGAGATGAGGAAATTCTTGGCATCCGGATGGTACAGGCAGGTGGGGTGAAATTGCACGAATTCCAGGTTGGCCACCGTTGCCCCGGCCCGATATCCCATGGCGATCCCATCCCCTGTGGCCACGTCCGGGTTACTGGTGTACAGATAGACTTTTCCGGCCCCGCCGGCTGCCAGGAGCGTGATAGCGGCGTTGAAGGTGAGGACCTCCCTTGAATCCCGATTCAACACATAGGCACCGCAGCAGACATCCTCATGGGAGGTGGTGATGGAGCCCCTCCGGATGCGGGTGGAACAGGTGATCAAATCGATGGCGACGTGGTTTTCGAACAGGGTGATGTTGGGGTGTTTCCGAGCCTCGTCAATCAGGACCCGCTGAATTTCCCTTCCGGTCATATCCTGCGCATGAACGATTCGATGCATGGAGTGGCCCCCCTCCATGCCGAGGTCCAGCGCATCGGGGCTGTTGGCGTCCTTGGCGCGGTTGAACCGAGCCCCCATGCCGATCAGTTCCCGGATCCGGTCCGGTCCGTGTGTCACCACCAGTTCGGCCGTTTGGGGATGGGTGAGACCATCACCGGCCGCAAGGGTGTCCTGAATATGAAGCTCAAAGGAGTCCAGGGCATCGAACACCGAGGCCACGCCTCCCTGGGCTTGGTTGGTATTGCTGTCCGTCATCCCTCTCTTGGTGACAACTGAAACGGTGCCGAGTTTGGCGACCTTCAAGGCGAAACTCAGGCCCGCTACACCGCTGCCGATAACAAGAAAATCGGTATTATAAATCATACGCCCGTATTCTGACTCCACCTTCTCAAAATTTTGAATTGCCGTCTGCCCATGCCCCTTTTCCCCCCCCTCCTTCAGGGCTGGCGTTTAGATTCTTGCCGATTGGAGTATTGAAAGCCTCACCGCAGCGATGGTTTCCGTCGTTGCGGTTTGGTGCTGTACCCGAAGATATATCCCAGGAGCAGCATGCCCCCGCCTGCCAGGAACCACCAGATTCGCTTGTCATTGTAAAGCATGTTCAATTCGCTTTCAATCTTCTCGGCTTTCGCCTTGGTTTGATCGAGCGCTTCGGCGGTGGACTTATACTTGGTCTTCAAGGCGATAAAGTGAGTGGAATCCTTCCTCAGGGTGTCGTAGTCGCTTTTCAGCTTTTCCGCGGTGTTGCGGGTGGTTGCCAGTTCGGTCTCAAGGGCTCCCGCCTTTTCCTGAAGGCTCTTGTTGTCGTTGGCGAGACGGGTGTTTCGCGCCGCTATGCGTTGAAATTTCTGCTGGAGCTGAGCCAGCTTGAGCGCGGCTGGCAGATCCTTTTGGAGGTATCGGGTGAGCACCCAGCCCTGCTTGCCGCTGCTGGTTTGAATCTGGGTCCAATCATCGCTTGTCGTCAATGTTGCCAATTGGGTCCCGGTCCGGAGCAGGGCGATGATTTTGTATTGGGCCCCAGGACCGGATCTGAGAGTTATTTCGTTCATATCGGACACATAAACAGTATCTGCCAGCGCGGAAAAGGTAAACACAAGTAAAAATGCGGTGGCTCCCACAAGGTATTTGAACCGTTTCATTTGTAAACACTCCATGAGCATGCCCCGATGGGTTGGTTTGCGTCTCTTGACTAATGGCTCGAATGGCATGATAATACCGCCTGTCGAGCGACGACTCCCTATTTGTGTTGAAAATTACTGATCTGTCAACTATTTCTTGTCCTGATGTTTGGGATAAAATCTTGGTTCAAGGATTTTTCATGATCGTTTTCGACCTGCAATGCCCCGAAGGGCATACCTTCGAGGGCTGGTTTGATGACAGCCTGGATTTTGAAAAGCAACTGAAAAGCGACCTGCTGACTTGCCCGGTCTGTGAAAGCACCGGTATCTCCAAATTACCCTCCGCCTTCGCCATCGGAACCGCTGCCTCCCCGCACCAAGCCTCCCAGGCGTTGCCCGCGGAGGCGCTGGCCGCCATCGGTAAAAAAATGTGCGAATTTGTGGAAAATAATTTTGACAACGTAGGCGCCGATTTTGCCACGGAAGCATTGAAGATGCGGTACGGCGTCAGCAAACAACGGAATATCCGTGGTTACAGCACCGAAAAGGAAGAGAAAATGTTGAAGGACGAGGGGATTGACTTTTTGAAGATCCCCATCATCGAGCCCGATCCTTCCGAATAGACCGGACCGGCTACTGATAATCAATCCATCGGCACCGGCTGCTCGACATTCAGAACACGATCGATGTCCAAGAGGATCTTGACGCCCTCGCCCGTCTTAGCCATGCCCAAAATGGCATCGGTATTGAGCCTGTTGCCAAAAGTCGGCGGCTCTTCCACATTTTCCTCCTTGATATTCAGCACTTCCGAAACGGAATCGACAAGGCTTCCCATCAAGTACCTTCAGGATGCTGATGCCATACTCCTCATCAGCCAGTGAAAAGGTCAAATATTTTCCACCGTGACCGTCGGTGCCCTTTGTATCGGCAGATGGGACCTGCCCCTGTTCCATGGGTTTCCCTGCCCCCTCGTTGCTTTCAATAAAGTGGATCCTCGTCTGCGCGGAACACCCTGCGGTCTGTTCGAAACCCCTGGATCAGCTCTGTAATTTTACAACAGGCTCTTAACAACAAGCCGCATGGATGTCAACAGAAAGAGTCCTCTACGGCAGAGCTTCCGCATAGGTCCATACCGCCGCGCAGCGCGGTGTGCGTGCACGTACACGAGCACGTGTACATTCACGTGCTCGGCAGGGCTTCTGTCCCCCATAACAATGAAAAGGGGGATGAGAACCTCTCATCCCCCTCTTATATTGGTAGGCGGTACTGGGATTGAACCAGTGACTTCTACCGTGTGAAGGTAGCACTC
>CAYOXD010000037.1:0-23659 GCA_964407825.1 uncultured Desulfobacterales bacterium
GCATGATGGGCGGCTGGATCAGCGGCACCATGGCCATGTACGAGTAGGCCGCCAGGGCGTTGGCCCCCAGCAGATGCGGGGCCAGTTTGGCCGTGAGATAGATGGTGGTGGGGCCGTCCGCGCCGCCGATGATGCCCACAGATGCGGCCTCCTTCAAGGTGAACCCGAAAAAGAGCACGCCGATGTAAGTGATGAACACCCCCAATTGTGCGCCCGCGCCGATGATCAGCGTCTTGGGGTTGGCGATGAGGGGGCCGAAGTCGGTCATGGCCCCCAACCCCAGAAAGATGACGCAGGGGATGACCTCCCATTCCACCCCGTATTTATAGAAGGCGCGGATGAGCTCGGGGGCTCCGTGCTCGGTAAAACCCATGAGGGGCACCAGCGGGAAATTGACAAGAAAGATGCCAAAGCCGATGGGAAGCAGCAGCAGGGGCTCGTAACCCTTGGCAACGGCCAGGTAGAGGAAGAAAAAGGCAATGAGGAGCATGATCACCTCTTTGAAGACCAGATTGGGGATACCCGTCTGGGTGAGGAGAATGCTCTTTAGTAGTTCAAACACATAGTCCCAGGACATATCGTGCGACCTTTCTTGCTTACAACGGTATGTTGCCGTGTTTTTTGGGGGGGTTGGTGTCCCGTTTGTTTTTCAGCATCCGCAGGGCCTGGATCAGTTTGATGCGGGTTTCCGCCGGATCGATAACCTCGTCGATGTACCCCAGCTCCGCGCTTCGGTAAGGGTTGGAAAATTTTTCCCGGTAGTCGTCGATGAGGCGCCGGCGTTCGGCCTCGGGGTCGGCGGCCGCCTTGATCTGCCCGCGACTGATGATGTTTACCGCGCCATCGGCACCCATAACGGCGATTTCGGCCGTGGGGTAGGCGATGTTGATGTCGCCGCGGATGTGCTTGGAACTCATGACGATGTAGGCGCCGCCGTAAGCCTTGCGGGTGATCAGGGTGATGCGGGGCACTGTGGCCTCGCAGAAGGCATAGATCAGTTTGGCGCCGTGTTTGATGATGCCCCCGTGCTCCTGGTGGCTGCCGGGCAAAAAGCCCGGCACGTCTTCGTAGATGATCAGGGGGATGTTGAAGGCATCGCAGAAGCGCACGAAGCGCGCGCCCTTGATGGAGGCCTCGATGTCCAGGCAGCCGGCCATCACAGCGGGCTGGTTGGCGATGATGCCCACCGGGGCGCCCTCCAGGCGGCCGAAGCCCACCACGATGTTGCGCGCCCAGTTTTCGTGGACCTCGAAAAAGTACCGGTCGTCCAGGTTGGAGCGGATGATGGTGCGCATGTCGTAAGGTTTGTTGGGGTCTTCGGGCACCACCTCGCGCAGCTCCTCCTCGCGGCGACCCGGATCGTCGGCGCTGTCCATGCGGGGGGCATCCTCCAGATTGTTCTGAGGCAGGTAGCTCATCAGCTCCCGGATCTTTTCCAGGCAGGCCTTGTCATCGGGCGTGGCAAAGTGAGCCACCCCGCTCTTGGCAGCGTGGGCCATGGCGCCCCCCAGGTCCTCTTTGGAGACCTCCTCGCGGGTGACCGATTTTATCACCTCGGGACCGGTGATGAACATATGGCTGGTACGTTCCACCATGAAGATCCAGTCGGTCAGGGCCGGGGAGTAGACCGCGCCGCCGGCCGAGGGGCCCATGATGGCCGTGATCTGCGGGATGACACCCGAGGCCATGACGTTGAGCAGAAAAATGTCGCCGAAGCCGGCCAGGCTGTTGACCCCCTCCTGGATGCGGGCACCGCCCGAGTCGCACAGGCCGATCAGGGGGGCCCCCACCTTCATGGCCATCTTCATCACCTTGCAGATCTTCTCGGCATGGGCCAGGGAGAGGGAACCGCCGAATGATGTGAAATCCTGCGCAAAGACAAATACCTGTCGGCCGTGGATCGTCCCCCACCCAGTGACCACACCGTCGCCGGGGATCTTTTTGTCCGCCATGCCGAAATCGACGCAGCGATGGGTTTTCAGCCGATCCACCTCCTGAAAGCTGTCGGGGTCCAGCAGGGCCGCCATGCGTTCCCGGGCGGTGAGTTTGCCACTGTCATGCTGCTTGCGGATGCGCTCGGCGCCGCCGCCCTCCATGGCGCGCCGGTTGCGGGCTTCCATCTCATTCAACAACTCTTTGTTATCCATTGTAGTTCCTTCCTATTCGCTGTATTGGCCCCGTTGCTGCGGTTGCGCTTTTTCCCCTGCCAGACTCCCTTGAAGGACCCCGACCGGGTATGACCGACTGGCCAGAGATGTGATCCGGGCTCAGGCGGCCGGGGGGTAACGGCAGGCCTTGCCAAAACGTTGTCTTTAAAAAAATGTAATCCGGGCGTCTTTATCGGAGATTCAATGAAAAAGCAAATACAATTTCGATCGGTGCCATCTCCCCGCGCGTCGGGTACCGCACCTTGGGCCCCTTTGGGGAAAAACGGTCCATAGCCTGTCCATGTCACCGGAAAGCCCCGTTTCATGTCCCCACGATGACATATATCATGCTGATTTAGATATAGATAGATATGTCTGTGGCCGGGCCTGATCCGGGTGCATCAAACAGGCTCGGAGGGCAGGGGACGGTAAGGATGGGGCCTTCCGATCGATAGTCAGAATTCAAAAGGGGAATTTTCGATTTGTCAATGAAAATATGCGAGAATATGAATTTGGCCTCGCTTGATGGCCGAACCCTGAGGGAAGTGCCCCTTCGATGGGAAAAGCGCTCCAACTGGTCTGATATAGACAATATGCGTGTTTTAGCCTCCCGGCATGCCTCAGCGACGGAAATTTGCTTGACCCTGTCGCCGCTTTGCGTAACAATTAATAAAAAGAATCCATATTTATACCCTTCATTCCAAAAATAGACATTTTGCCACCTAATGTTGGTGGCGGGTTTTAAAGGCGACACCCAAGACTTGAAGCTTCCGGCAAAGCCGGATTGGGGGAATGCACAGGAATCTCGGAGGCCGCGATGTTCCAAGAAAATCATGACGCATACCATTTTCAATGGCGGGATCTGGGCGATATCACCCTCGGACGGCCGAATCTCGGCGCCTCGACCAGCGTAGCGGTATACCGGCTCATGCAGTATACCATTCGAGACGTGCTGATTACGCGGTTTGATCCGGAAACGGCGGGCGACATCCTCCGGGAGGCTGGGCGTCTGGCCGGGAGCGAGTTTTGCAAGAACGTCCTCGATACCGGTCTCGATTTCAGCGGATTTATTGCCGAAATTCAGGAAAAATTGAAAGATCTCAAGATCGGCATCATGCGGATGGAAAAGTCCGATTTGCAGGAGATGAAGTTTGTGCTGACCGTATCCGAGGACCTCGATTGCTCTGGAACGCCGGTGACCGATGAGACCATCTGCGACTATGATGAGGGGTTTATCGCCGGAATCCTTCAAGGATACACGGGCAGACAGTTCGCTGTAAAGGAGATCGACTGCTGGGCCAGTGGGGAGAAAACCTGCCGTTTCGAGGCGATGCTCGAACAGAATTAATTGCCAGATGGACCAGAGGGACATACGTCTGATCGAGAAGTTGACCCATCAGATTGAGGGGCTGCTGCGGGGCGAGTTCACGGTCCGGGTGCCTGCCGTAGAACCCGAGGCGGCGCTCGCCCCCCTGTCGGCTTCCATAGCAAGGCTCGCCCTTTCGTTACAGGAGACGCGAGCCTTTGTACTGGCTCTCTCCCAGGGAAGGCTGGAGGTAACCCCGCCGCCGGGCAACCATCTGGTCGGCCAGTTCAAACAGCTTCAGGCCAGTCTCCGGCATCTGGCGTGGCAGACCCAGCAGATAGCAGCCGGCGATCTCAATCAGCGGGTGGATTTTCTCGGGGAGTTTTCGGTTACCTTCAACCGCCTGATCGATACCCTTCGGGAAAAGGAGCGGGCAGAAGAGCAGGTACGCTACCTGAGCATCCACGATCCGCTGACGGACCTTTACAACCGCTACTATTTCGAGGCGGAGATGGCGCGCCTCCAGCGCGGGAGGAGTTTCCCGGTCAGCCTCCTGGTGGCCGACCTGGACGGCTTGAAAACCATTAACGACAACTTGGGACACGCGGCGGGAGATTTGTGCCTAAGGGGTGCCGCCGCCCTGATGCGCCGGTGCATCAGGGCAAACGATGTGATCGCCCGGGTAGGGGGTGACGAGTTCGTGTTGATTCTTCCGCAGACCGACGGGGAAACGGCCGCCGGCGTCATGGTCAGGATCCGGGAGGAAGAGGCTGAATGCAACCGTGTACGCAGCGTCTATCCGATTCGCATCTCCATGGGCATTGCGACCTGCGCCAAGGGGCAGTCGCTGACTGAAGCCTTGAAACGGGCCGACAAACGGATGTATAAAGAAAAGTCCCGCAGGAAAGAGGGCTTGAAGGAGACTACAAAGCTGCCGCATGGAGACACATGATGATCGATTACCGGCTGGGGGACCTGCTTGACCTGGTCAGCCTCCAGAACATGGCCGACGCCCATTATAGGGCGGCGGGCATGCCCATGGGACTCATCGATGCCATCGATGGATCGATCCTCATGGGGTCCGGCTGGCAGGAGATTTGCTCCCAATTCCACCGCACCCATCCGATTGCCCTTCAACGCTGCCGGGCGAGCGACAATTACATCAAGGCCCATCTGTCTTCGGGCGAGGCCTGCCAATACAAATGCAAAAACGGCCTCTGGGATATCGGCATTCCGGTGATCGTCGCGGGGTGCCATCTGGCGACCCTCTTTCTCGGGCAGTTCTTTTATGAAGACGAGGTGCCGGATCGGGCCTTTTTTATCCGCCAGGCACACGAATTCGGCTTCGACGAGAAGGCCTACCTGGCGGCCCTCGACCGGGTGCCGGTCTTCAGCCGGGAGCAGGTCCGATATATCCTTGCCTACGACAAGGCGCTGGTGGGGTTTATCGCCGATCTGGCGGAGCGTTCGATTTCGAAGATCGAGGCGGACCGCATCACCCGTGAGGGGGAGCGGAGGCTGAAGCAGCAGGCCGATTTTCTTCAGCTGCTGATGGATACCATGCCCTATCCGATCTTTTACAAGGATCGCCAGGGCCGGTATCTGGGCTGCAACCGCGCCTTCGAGAATTTCTACGGGATATCAAGGGTCAAGATCACCGGCAAGACGGTGTTCGAGATCGCCCCTAAGGAACTGGCCAACGTGTACCACGAGGCCGACAACGATCTTTTCATCCACCCCGGTACCCAGTCTTACGAGACGTCGGTAAAGACGAGGAACGGGGAGCCACGCGATGTGCTCTTCCATAAAGCCACATACGAGGGGTCCGATGGCAGCCCGGCCGGTCTCATCGGTGCCGTGGTGGACATCACCGAGCGAAAGCGGACGGAAAAGGAGCGGCAGAAGCTGCAGGAGCAGCTGGCCCAGGCCCGCAAGATGGAGTCCATCGGCCGGCTGGCCGGCGGCGTGGCCCACGATTTCAACAACATGCTGGCCGTCATCCTCGGCAATGTGGATCTGGCGCTGAAAAAGGCGGGGGCCAATCATCCGCTGCTCCCTCATCTCGATCAGATTCAAAAGGCTGCCGAGCATTCGGCCGATCTGACCCGGCAGCTGTTGGCCTTTGCCCGGAAGCAGACGGTGGCACCCAAATTGCTCGATTTGAACGAGACGGTGGGCGGGATGCTCACGATGCTGCGCCGCCTGGTGGGGGAGAACATCGATCTGGCCTGGAGACCGGGGGGGGATTTGTGGTCGGTCAGGATCGACCCGGCCCAGATCCATCAGCTCCTGATGAATTTGGCGGTCAATGCCCGTGACGCCATCACCGAGGTCGGCAAGATCGGAATCCAAACCCGGAATGTGGTGGCCGATGCGGCTTATTGCGCGCGTCATGCCGGTTTTAAACCGGGAGAATACGTAATGCTGACGGTAGGGGATAACGGCAGGGGCATGGACCGGGAGACGATGAACCAGGTCTTCGACCCCTTCTTCAGCACCAAGGCCTCGGGCAAGGGAACCGGTCTGGGGCTTGCCATGGTGTATGGTGTCGTCAAACAAAATGATGGATATATCTCGGTTTACAGCGAACCGGGGGAGGGGGCGACCTTCAACATCTATCTGCCCCGATACCGGGGGGGAGCCGACCCCGTTCCCGCCAAACCTCTTGCGGACGCGACAAGGGGCGGATCCGAGACGGTGCTGCTCGTGGAGGACGAGCCGATGCTGCTGGAGTTGTCCCAGACCATGCTCGAGCGGTTGGGCTACACGGTGCTGGCCGCGTCGGTGCCGGGCGAGGCGATCCGCCTTTCCAGCGAGTATTCCGGACCGATCCATCTGCTAATGACCGATGTGATCATGCCGGAGATGAACGGCCGCGAGCTGGCCGAGCAAATTCTCTCCCTGTACCCGGACATCAAGCGCCTTTATATGTCCGGGTACACGGCCAACGTCATCGCCCACCACGGGGTCCTGGAGGAGGGCGTCCACTTCATCCAGAAACCCTTTACCATCGAAGACCTGGCCGTCAGGGTGCGCGAGTCCCTGGACTTGGATTGAGGTGACGGCGATTCGTCCTGTCAGGTGGGGCGTGACGTGACATTATGAAAGGAATTCGTTCTTTTGTGCAAGAAGGTGGCTAATTTTAGTAAAAGCAGGTTGTTATCACTTTGGAACGATGACCAAAGCCATATTTTCCTTGACAAAGAGCGAGTTCCAATCTAACTGTGTCTCCCTCTGACCGTGTTGGGTGGCCTTTCCTTTGAGCGGGAAAGGTCACCCCTTTTTTTATCTTAAATTAAAGTAAGAATCGTTTGTTACGGTCTAGGGTTGAAGATGAAGGTTCGGGAGCTATGATTGTTCCCCGGGCCTATGGATGGGGCGTTGCCCGCTCATGGGGCAACACTAAATGCAGACACAGGGGCGGGATTTATTCCTTGCCCGATAGGGAGATAACCGCATGGGGACTGATGTTGCCACCTTTGCGAAGCAACTCCGTGAAGACGGCGTAGAGGCGGGAAAGAAAGAAGCCGAACAAATCGTGAATGATGCCAGAACCGAGGCTGGCAGAATCATCGAAGAAGCAAAACTGGCGGCCGAAAAGTTCCGGAAGGACGAGGAACGCGGACTTGACCGCAAAAAGGAACGCTTCGAAGCCGAAATCCAACTGGTTGCCCGCGACTTGATGCTCGAATTGAAACGTCAGGTGGAGGCAGTGGCCGCGGCGCTTTTGAAAGACCGGACGGCCAAGGCCTTTGCCGATGATGAATTCATCCGCGAAGCCGTCATGACAGTGTTGAAAAGCCAGGAGGCCGGCCGTGAATGGGAACTGGCGCTTGGACAGACGCTGGGCAAATCCCTCGCTGAAAAAGCCGCCGGCGGACTTTTCGATAACGAAACGGCGATTGCTCGGTTAGTCAACGGATTCCTCGGAATCGGGTTCGAACTCCGTGGTGTGGACGGCTCGGAGGTGATTGAAGTCTCAGATGAATCCCTTGCAGAAGCCTTCAGGAAGTTGCTGTCACCGGAACTCAAAAAAATTCTGGACGCCGCAGCGGAGCAGTGAAGCACGACATGAGCGATCAACTCTACTACTTGATGTCTCTTTTGCCGCCATTGCCTGAATTGGGTCATGCGCCTCCCCTCACCATGGAGGAGTTGCTCTCCACTGTTCGGATGGAGACTGTCGAAACGGCCCAGACTTTGGCCGAGGCATTCAATGTTATGGCGCTGGCCCGACAGGCAGCCGAAAATAACCTGGGGAAGGGGCACTCATGCGAGGCGGCCCCGGCCGCCCATTTCGTCGCACAGGATCTTCCACCGGCTATGGCCGAGCTTTTATCGCAGGTCGCCGGAGATGAAGATGTGTGGCTCACAGAACTGTGGAGAGAGTGTTTTCGTTATCTCGAAAGGATCGGGGAGGATATCGGTTCTTCTCTGCTGGTGGGCTGGGCCGAGTGGGAGAGTTCGTTGAGAGAGGGGTTAATGAATGTCCGCCGTAAATCGGCCGGGGTTAGTGCAGCCGGCGGGGAGGCGTCGAATTTGGCCGCCGCGCGGCACGGCGGGCTCATTGCCGAATGGGCCGCAGCGACCGATCCCCTGGCCGGGGAATGGGTGCTGGACGAGGCCAGGATAAGGTTCATCGATGCCGGGTCGGCAGGTTACTCCTTCGACATCGACGAACTCGTGGCATATTTCTTAAAACTGGGCCTTCTTCTTCGCCATGCCGCACTGGACCGGGAAGCGGGCGCCGGGATTATCAGGGAGGTTACGGCGCTGTGAGCCTGACCGGACGAATCATTACCGTGTATGGGAATATGGTCACCGCGGAAGTGGAGGGCAACGCCCCCATCACCCAGAATGCCATCGCATATTGTCACCGCCGTGACGGGGTCAAGCTGATGGCCGAGGTGATCCGCATTCGCGGCCGACTGCTGGATATGCAGGTCTTCGAAATCACCCGCGGCCTGCGGCGCGGAGATACTGTCGAAGTGACCGACCGGCTGCTTTCCGTTGAGCTGGCCCCGGGGTTGCTGGGCAAAATCTACGATGGATTGCAGAACCCGCTTACCCAATTGGCCGAACAAACGGGAAATTTTCTGGTTCCCGGCAGCTACGAGCCGGCTTTGGACCGCACAGCCAAATGGTCTTTCACGCCGCTGGTCGAGCCGGGCGCCCGGGTGCGCGCGGCGGAGAGCCTGGGCAAGGTGCCCGAAGGCAGCTTTGACCATTTCATCATGGCCCCATTCGATCTTAAGGGCGAATGGGAAGTGAAATGGATCGCCCCGGCAGGTGAGTATACCATTGAAGATCAAATCGCCGTCCTGGAACAAAACGGCAATACCCTCAAGCTCGACATGATCCGCCGCTGGCCCGTCCGAATCCCGCTCGGGGTTTATTCTGAACGGCTGCTGCCTTCGAAGACCTTGACCACCAAACAGCGCATCATCGACACATTCTTTCCCATCATGCTCGGGGGGACCTGTTGTATTCCCGGACCCTTCGGTTCGGGCAAGACCGTCCTGCAGCAGATCACCAGCCGCCACGCAGAGGTTGACGTGGTGATCATCGCCGCCTGCGGGGAGCGGGCCGGAGAAGTGGTCGAAACCCTGCGCGAATTTCCCCATCTGCCCGACCCGCGTACCGGGAAGACGCTCATGGAGCGAACGATCATTATTTGCAACACCTCGAGCATGCCGGTGGCGGCCCGGGAATCCTCGGTATACACGGCCGTGACACTCGGGGAGTACTATCGGCAGAACGGGCGCGACGTGTTGCTGCTGGCCGATTCCACTTCGCGCTGGGCGCAGGCGTTGCGCGAAATGAGCGGACGGCTGGAAGAAATCCCGGGCGAAGAAGGGTTTCCCGCCTACCTTGAAAGCGCCATCGCCCGGTTTTACGAACGCGCCGGGGTGGTCCGGCTGCCGGACGGCCGCACCTCGTCTCTCACCATCAACGGCGCGGTGAGTCCCGCGGGCGGCAACTTCGAAGAACCGGTGACACAGAGCACCCTGAAGGTTGTCGGGGCTTTTTTCGGTCTCTCGTACGCCCGCTCCTATGCGCGCCGGTTTCCGGCCATCGATCCCCTGGAATCGTGGTCTGAATACCAGGGGATTATCGACGGGGACAGGGTCGCATGGGCCCATGATTTCCTCAAAAAAGGCCGCGGCATATTCGAAATGATGCAGGTGGTGGGCGAGGAAGGAACTTCCATCGATGACTTCGTCGTCTATCTCAAGTCGGAATTTCTGGATTCGGTTTACTTGCAGCAAAACTCTTTCGACGAGGTGGATGCGGCCTGTCCGCCCGAGCGCCAAAAGGCCCTGTTCGAAAAGGTTGCTGCCATCCTTCGGCGTTCCTTTGCCTTCGCCGATAAGGAAGCTGCCCGGGACACCTTTTTCAAGTTGACCGAGCAGTTCAAAAACTGGAATTTCGCCGCCTGGGAAAGCACATCTATGCAAGCGGCAGAAACCAAAATTGAATCTTTGCTGGCTGAGAATCTTTCATAGCCGATGGAGAGACACTGAATGCGCAAGTACTACACGCGGATCGAAAGTATTGCCGGCAACGTCGCCACCCTGAAGGCCGGCGGCGTCGGATATGAAGAACTGGCCATCATCGAAGGGCACTGGGGTAAATCCCTGTGTCAGGTGATCCGGATTTCCGGTGAGATGGTGACGCTGCAGATTTTTTCCGGAACCAGGGGCATCGGGACCGGGGACCGGGTGAGTTTTCTGGGCTCCTCCATGCGTTTCAGTTTTTCGGAGAATCTCTATGGCCGGATTTTCTCCGGTTCTGGGGTGCCCCGCGACGAGCGAAGTCCCCTCACAAGCGACCTGGTGGAAGTCGGAGGCCCCTCGGTGAACCCGGTGGTAAGGCTCATGCCGGACAAAATGATTTCCACGAACATTCCCATGATCGACGTTTTCAACACCCTGGTCGAAGGGCAGAAACTGCCCATCTTTTCCATACCTGGCGAGCCATACAATGCGGTTTTGGCCCGGATCGCGCTGCAGGCCGAAGCCGATGTGATCGTCTTGGGGGGCATGGGACTAAAGTACGACGAATACCTCTACTTCCGGAAGATGATCGAGGAAGGCGGCGCCATGTCGAGATCGGTGCTTTTCATCCATACGGCCGCCGACCCCGTCGTCGAATGCCTGTTGACGCCTGACCTGGCCCTGACCGTGGCCGAGGGATTTGCCGTGCAGGGGAAAAAGGTCCTGGTTCTGTTGACCGATATGACCAACTTTTCCAATGCCCTGAAAGAAATCGCCATCACTATGGAACAGATCCCGAGCAGCCGGGGCTATCCAGGCGACCTCTACTCCCAGCTCGCCTCACGATACGAAAAAGCCGTGGTGTTTGAAAACGGCGGATCGGTGACCATCATGGCCGTTACCACCATGCCGGGCGACGATCTCACGCACCCCGTTCCGGATAACACCGGCTACATCACCGAAGGCCAATTCTACCTCAAAGGCGGCAGTATCGAACCTTTCGGTTCATTGTCACGCCTCAAACAACAGGTGAACGGAGAGACTCGCGATGACCATCGCGCCATCATGGTCAGCTGTATCCAACTCTATGCAAAATGCCGCGAAGCAAGGGAAAAGCGCGCCATGGGGTTCGAAATGTCCTCGTGGGACAGCAAGCTGTTAAGCTACGGGGAAGCGTTTGAAAATCAGATCATGGACCTGTCCGTCAATATCGGCCTGTTCCCTGCCCTGGACCTTTGCTGGAATATCCTGGCCGGTTTTTTCGAACCGCATGAAACCGGCATCCGTTCCAGCCTCTGCGACAAGTACTGGCCCAAGGCGGCTGTTTCGACGCAGGGTCAGTCCGGCGACAACGGTAATTAGAAGGAACTGCATCGAACATGGCCGGTAAAATCAAAAAGACCAGGCCTGAGCTACTCAAACAGCGTCGGGACCTTTCGAGATTCGAACGGTTCTTGCCCACGCTGGTGTTGAAGAAGCAACAGGTCCAGATGGAAATTCTGAAGGTCCGGACCGAGGTCAAGCGGCTCCGGTCGGAAATCGACGCCTGCCTGGCGGAGATCAATCCATGGGTCGCGCTTTTCAGAGAATCCGTTCCCGGGCCGATAACGGACCTAGCGGCGGTCAAAAAGGTCATTACCGCCGAACGAAATGTGGCTGGCGCCGTTCTTCCGGTGTTGAAACACATTGAATATGAAGTGAAGCCTTACAGCCTTTATGCGACCCCGCCTTGGGTGGATGCCGGCATCAGGGTGATAAAGCAGCTTGTGGAACTGCGTGAGACCATCAGGGTTACGCTCGAGCAGGAGAGACTTCTGCAAATGGAATTGAAAAAGGTTACCCAACGCGTCAATCTTTTCGAAAAGGTGATGATTCCGAGTGCCAGCGAAAATATTCGCGTCATCAGAATCCAGTTGGCCGAAGAAGAGACCGCGGCGGTGGGCAGGGCCAAGATCGCCAAGGCCAAATCGGTTGCCGAGGCATAATAGATGGGTGAGGAGCGAGTATGATAACCCCTATGAAGAAAGTCATGCTGGCCGGCAGACGCCGGGATTGCGAAGCGGTGCTTCATCTGCTGCGGGAAACCGGCGTGGTGCACGTGGAACCGGTGCGCCCGGAATCCGTGCAGGTCTCTTGCGAACTGCTTCAGCAGATCGAAAGGGCGGCGAAAGCCCTTGAGGCGCTCAAAGAATTCGTTCCCGCCGATGGCACTGATGCACCTCAGATCACGGCGGCAGACGCCGTAGAGCAGGTGGACGCCCACCTCAGCAGACTGGCCCGGCTGCACGACGAAAAAAAGTCGCTGGAGCAGGAGATTGAGCGGCTTTCCCCGTGGGGACGGTTGGGAACGGATGAGCTGGCCGCACTCGCTGGCGGGGGGATGGAAATCAGTCTTTTTTCCTGTCCCCTTGGCCGTGAAACCTCCATAGAGGCGGAACTGAGCCAAATTGTCGCCAGGAAAGGCGGTGTTTCTTACGGAGTGGCCGTCTCACGGCAGCCGATTTTATGGGACGATGACGTGACTCCCGTGGACGTGCCGGAACGCGATGCCGAAGAACTTCGGCAGGCAGTGCTGAATATCGCCCGGGAAGAGAGCGGGATTCGGGAAGCCCTCGGCACACTATCCCTCAAACGCGAGGCCATTCGAGCCCACTTAAAGGAATTGGAAGATAGTCGGCGATTTTACGAGGTGGAATCGGGCCTGATGAAGGATGGACCCGTTTACGTGTTGCAGGGGTGGGCGCCTGAACCGGCGATTCCCGCCCTGCAGGAAGCCCTCAAGGCGAGCGATCATCAAACCTGTTTGCAGATCTTCGATCCGAGGGAAGAAGAACATCCGCCCACCCTGCTGAAGAATGCCTGGTGGTGCAAATCCATTGAGAGCCTCTATGCGTTGCTCGGCCTTACACCCGGCTACCGGGAAGTCGACATCTCCCCTTTTTTCATGCCCTTTCTCACTATTTTCACCGCCATGATATTTACGGACGCGGGGTATGGACTGGTAGGGCTGGTGGGGCTGGTGGCGTTCTACAAACCGCTGACGGCTAAAGGCGTGCGCAGGGACGTTCTCCACCTTTTCATGATTTTATTTTCGGCAGCGTTCGTGTACGGGCTGCTGACCAACTCTTTTTTCGGAACGACCTATTTCAGACTGGATTCATTTGACGAAGAAAGCACGCGCGGCCAGAACCTGTTGATGAGGGTCTGTTTTCTTCTCGGCGCGGTCCAGATCAGCATTGCCCACCTTTGGAAAGTCAGACGCCTTGGGATGGTTCCGGCTTCGCTTGCGCAAATCGGCTGGGTGTGCTTCACCTGGGCCATCTGGGCTCTGGTGAACGTTCTGGTACTGGGGACACCGGTGCCGCCTTGGATGATTCCCCTGCTCGCGATTGCCCTGGGGTTGATCATCATTTTTACCGCGCCTTCACGCAATATTTTTCTTGGCCTCGGGAAGGGGTTTGGCGCCGTACTCCACAGCGCCGTCAGTTTTTTTGCCGATGTCATCAGCTACGTCCGTCTCATGGCCGTGGCGCTGGCCACCGGTATTCTTGCCATGACCTTCAACGGAATGGCCAGGCACATACCGGTGGAAATGGACCTGATCTTCCTGCCGTTCGTTCATACGCTCAATATCGCGCTTTGCCTGGTGGCGATCTTTGCCCACGGCGTGCGCCTCAACCTGCTGGAGTTTTCAAACCACCTTGGCATGGAATGGAGCGGATCGGAGTACGAGCCTTTTGCAAGGTAGAACAGAACTGTTTATTGATTGATTTAATATAAAATCAGGGGGTATTAGCATGTTAAACGTGGGGCATTTGGCAGCAGGGTTGGTTTTGGGCCTTGGCGCGAGTGGAAGCGCTGCGGGCATCGGCGTAGCCGGAATGGCAGCAGTCGGGGCCTGGGCGGCGGAAGCCAGGGCCGGTCAGAAGTTTTCTTTCCAGTATATGTTCATGGTCGCCGCTCCCATCAGCCTGACCCTGTACGCCATGATTCTGATGGACAAAATATTAGCCACTTCCGATGATCCAGCCAGATCCATGCTGGCACTCGGCGTTGGGGTCGGCGTCGGTCTGTGTGAGGCTGCATCCGCATACTTCATGGGGCTCATCGGTGCCGCTTCCATCCGCTTTCTGCAGGAATCCAAAGGGAAGGGCTTCGGCATGCTGATCATCACCATAGGCATCATCGAAACAGTTGGCATCTTCGGCATGGTGTTCGGCTTCGTCGTTTTGAAGCATCATAGCTAAAGGTCGGAATTGAAATAGATCGAAAAAATCGGGCCCCGCTCCGCATATTTTACGGTGCGGGGTTCGGCTATTCCTACCCTTGCTCTCTGTCCTCGGCTACCTGCCGAATCGAAATCAGATAGATTATCCGGGTTGACGATGACGGCGATTCGTCCTGTGTCAGGTGGGCCCCTCCGAGAGAATCCGCTTCATTCTGCTAAACTCTTCCTGGGAGATTTCGCCCCTGGCGAAGCGTGCCTTCAGGATGGCCAGAGAATCACTACGATCCTGGGTCGAGGGGCGTGGCGTCCGCGATGCGGATTTGAGAACGGCCTTCACCAGATAGACGATGAGGATGATGGTCAGGGCCCAAATCAGCAGGCCCCCGATGCCGCCATGGATGAATCCGCCCCCCATGGCCCGTGAAAATGGAAAATAAGTGCACCCCCACATGATGTTCTCTCCTTTCCGGTGATGGTTCCTGCTGCCGGGGGCCTCCGCCCGGATCCCTTGCCCATTTTGTGCAAGTTGAATGCCATGGGGTCGGCATCGATGGCAAATCGAAAATCCACAGGGCCGACCCCATGGGACTTGCGGCCCTGCCGGGGCAGCGCCAATCCAAGGCCCCACTATGTGGGGTTTTTTGACCCAATTCGTGCCTACCGATGCGCTTACACTGTTTACGAATTACCCAGTTTGGGGGTATGATGCTTAATCGGTCCGGCCGATATCTCAGGCTGCCTGGCCCGCCGTTGCAAGGCTGGCAGCGCCCTTTTTCCGTGAACCTTATTCCAAGGAGCACTGATGATTTCAAAGGCAATAGGCGAAAGTCGCTACAGCCTGCGTACCCCGCGATGGATGATCATCGGCTCGGTGATTATCCTTTTCATCATCGTGGCGGTGCTGGTATCCAAGAACTACAGCCGCGAGAAGCAGTACATGTCCCAGATTCTGAGCGGAAAGGGCACGGCCCTGATCAGAGCGGTCGAGGCCGGAACCCATACCGGCATGATAGACATGCAATGGGGGCAACAACAGGTGCAGTCGCTGCTGGAGGCGACCGCCAAGCTGCCCGGTGTTTTCTTTATAGCCGTGGTGGATCCGGATGGCGTGATCGTGGCGCACAGCGACAAGAGCCGCATCGGTTCGCATTTCGATCAAAGCTTGCCGGAGATCGAATCGAGCCGGACCGGAGGCGTCCAGTGGCGCTTTGTCGATATGGACCGCTATGGGCCTACATTTTTGGCTTACAGCTACTTCAGACCCGTTGCCGATTTTCCCGGATGGATGCATCATGGGCACCACGGCATGAAGATGGGACAGCACGGCGATTGGCGCTCTCCCCCGAAACGCGGTCAGGAGGACCGGATCATCATCGGTATGAACCCCACGCCCTTCTATGACGCCCGCCGGGAGGATATCCGAAACTCCCTGAAGCTCTCCGGGATCCTGCTGGTTCTGGGGCTCGCCGGCTTCCTGTCCATGTTCTGGATGCACAGCTACCAGACGACCAAGCGGAAATTGCAGGACACCACCGCATTTGCCGACGAACTTGTACGGAGCCTGCCGGTCGGACTCGTGGCCACCGACAGGTCCGGTAAAATTGCCTTCTGCAACAGTGCGGCCGAGCGCATTACGGGCATTGACCTGTCCAAGGTTTTTGGAAGAGATCCGCGCGATATTCTCCCCGGCAATCTCTGTGAATTGAGGGAGACATTGAATCGCGGCCGGGCGGTCTCCGAAGAGGAGATGGAATGCGAGTTCACGGGCGACAGGGTGGTTCCGGTCAGCATCAGTGCCTCGCAGATCATCAATGAGGAGGGCCGGTTCGTCGGGCAGGTGCTGATCATAAGGGATCTTGGGGAGGTGCGGCGGCTGCAGGCGGAAATCCGCAGAAAGGAAAAGCTGGCGGCCATCGGCGGTCTTGCCGCCGGCGTGGCCCATGAAATCCGCAACCCCTTGAGTTCCCTCAAGGGTATCGCCAGCTACTACCGGAGCAAATTTGACGAGGGCAGCGAGGACAAGGAGATGGCCGGGGTCATGATCGAGGAGGTGGATCGTTTGAGCCGAGTCATCAGTGAGTTGCTGGAGTTCGCAAGACCGGCGAAATTGAATGTCAAGTCTTCACCCGTGAATGACCTGCTGGCCCATTCGGTCCGGCTGGTTCAGCAGGAGGCAGCGGCCAAAAAAATCCAGATCCAGCTCTCTCCAGCGGCCGGCGCGCCCATGGCGGATATCGATCCGGATCGGCTGACCCAGTCGTTGTTGAACCTCTATCTCAATGCCTTTCAGGCCATGGCCGACGGCGGCCGGCTGACCATTACCGGTGCCATCGAAACTGGCGACAGGGTGGCCATCGAGATCCGGGACAGCGGCTCCGGGATGTCCGCCGAGGACTTGAGCCAAATATTCCAGCCCTATTTCACCACCCGGGCGAAGGGGACGGGGTTGGGCCTGGCGATCGTTCACAAGATCATCGAAGCGCACCAGGGGACCATCAAGGTGCGAAGCGCCCTGGGGCAGGGGACCGTTTTTTCCATCACCCTGCCGCTCACATCCACCGTATGAGGGTATCATGAGTATGCAAAATTCATTTCACATCCTGGTTGTGGACGACGATCTGAACCACCTGAAAACCTTGAAAACCATCATCAGAAGCTGGGGATACCAGGTATCCACCGCGGATGACGGCGCCAAGGCGGTGAAAAACGTCAGGGAAAATCCCATCGCCTTGATTCTCATGGATGTCCGCATGACACGGATGGACGGCATCGAGGCCCTGAGGCGAATCAAGGGGTACAACCCGGCCATTCCGGTGCTGATCATGACGGCCTATTCGTCGGTGGACTCGGCGGTGGAGGCGCTCAAGGCCGGCGCTTACGATTACCTGACTAAACCGCTGGATTTCGAGGTTCTGAAATTCAGCCTGGCCCGGGCCCTGGAGCATTCCGGTCTGAAGGTTGAAAACGTCAAATTGAAATCCAGGTTGCACGCCGACTACGAGATGGATAATATCATTGGAAAGAGCGGGCCGATGCGTTCGCTCATCGACATGATGGCCATGATCGCTCCCTCGGAGGCCACCGTGCTCATCACCGGCGAGAGTGGAACGGGAAAGGAGCTGATCGCCAAGTCCATCCACCACAACAGCCAACGCAGGGACCGGCCGCTGGTGGTGGTCAACTGCGCCGCGCTCACCGAAACCCTGCTGGAATCGGAGCTTTTCGGCCACGAGAAGGGAGCCTTCACCGGTGCTGACAGACGCCGGGAGGGCCGCTTCATGCAGGCCGACAGAGGGACCATCTTCCTGGATGAAATCGCGGAGACCTCCGCTGCGATGCAGGCCAAACTGCTTCGGGTGATCCAGGAGCGGGAGGTCCAGCGGGTGGGCGGAGAAGCCACGCTGAAGGTGGATGTGCGCATCCTGGCCGCCACCAATCGAACTTTGGACGAGGAGGTCAAGGCCGGTAACTTCCGCGAAGATCTCTTTTACCGGTTGAACGTTGTGACCCTCGACATCCCGCCCCTGCGCGAGCGGCAGGAGGATATCCCATTGCTGGCGCAGCATTTCCTTGAGAAATTTGCCGAAAAGAATCACCGGCAGGTCAAGGGGGTTACCCCCCTGGCCATGGACATGCTGCTCAGATATCCGTGGCCCGGCAATGTGCGGGAACTGGAAAACACCATCGAGCGCGCCGTTATTCTTCTACCAGGCGAGCACATTACTGAAAAGGAGCTGCCCTCCAACATCCGGGAGGCCTTTTCGGTGGATGGGGGCCTGTCGCCGCCCCCGGTCTCGGCTCCGGCGGCCAACCGGCCCCTAGGGGAAATCGAAAGGGAGGCGATCTTGGCCACCCTCGAGGACAGCGGCGGCAACAAGAGCGAAACCGCTCGCAGGCTGGGGATCAACCGCAAGACCCTTCATAAAAAGTTAAAGGAATATGGGGTGGATTGAAGGAGGGCGGTGGGGAAAGCCCGTGTCTACCCAGCATGTGGGGAATAATGCGGGGAAAGGCATTTTTTGAAAAGAAAAAAGGACCCGCCGAAGTCGGCAAAGTCCTTGCTTTTCTCGTGGTACGCCCGGCAGGATTCGAACCTGCGATCTTCAGCTCCGGAGGCTGACGCCCTATCCCCTGGGCTACGGGCGCGTATCCGAGTCGGAAGGGAAAATAGTGGATCCGGCCGGATATGTCAAGGCCGAATCACGGGGCCGGTTCCGGTGCGGCCGGGGGGAACGACAGGGCGCCGGATTCCATGGCTTCCTTCACCTCTCCCACCAGGTACAGGGAGCCGGCGATGCAGATGACCTCGTCCTTGGCGGCGGAGTCGATTGCGTGGGATACGGCCTCCGTCACATCGGGAATCACCCGGGGCTCCGGGATAAACCCGGCTGCAACGGTGAGGAAGGCCTCCGGTGGCAGGGCCCGATCGATCCGGGGACGGGTGAAGATTGCCTTCTGGCAGAGGGGGAGCAGCTGGCGGAGCATCTGCGGATAGGCCTTGTCGTCCAGGATGCCGGTGACCAGGGTGATGGGGCGTCCGGTAAACTTCGTTTTGAGGTGCTGCGCAAGGCAGTGGACGGACGAGAGGTTGTGGGCGCCGTCCAGAAGGACCGTGGGGCAGTGGCACACCGTTTCCAGGCGGCCGGGCCACTGGGTGTTTAAAAGCCCCTGGCCGATGCTTGCCGGCGTCAGGGGAACCCCGGTCCGGGAGAGGATTTCACAGGCCGCCAGTACCAGGGCGGCGTTAGCGATCTGGTGCCCGCCTGCAAGTCCGGTTCTGAGATGTTGCCAGGTGTGATCGATTCCGTAGTAATTGAATCGGCCGTCGGGCAGGCGTCGGGTCCTGAAGGCAGCCCCGTACCGGTAGAGGGGGGCCGAATGGCCTTCGGCCACACCGGTCAATACCGCGACGGCCGGCTTCTGCCTGGCGCCGGTGATGACGGGTACCGCCTCCTTGATGATGCCGGCCTTTTCCCCGGCGATGGCCGCAAGGGTATTTCCCAGGTAGTCCTGATGCTCTAAGGAGATGTTGGTGATGACGCACAGGGAGGGATGCAGCACATTGGTGGCGTCCAGCCTGCCGCCCATGCCCGTTTCGATTACGGCCCAGTCGACCCGCTGACGGGCGAATTCGTAGAGCGCCATGGCGGTCGAAAACTCGAAGAAGGTCGGTTCGCGGTCGCCGGCATGAGCCTTTTCGACGGCCTGGAAGGAGGCCACCACCCCCTCGTTGGAAATGGGACGGCCGTTTATCCGGATGCGTTCGTTGAAATGAACCAGGTGGGGGGAGGTGTAGAGGCCGACCCTGTGTCCTGCGGCCTGGAGAATCGTAGCCAGGGTGGCGGCCACGGAGCCCTTGCCGTTGGTGCCGGCCACGTGAATGGTGGCGTACCGGTGCTGGGGATTGCCGACGCCCTCGAGCATTCCGGAAATGAGGTCCAGCCCCAGTTTGATCCCGAAGCGCCTGAGGCCGTACATCCGCTCCAGGCAGGCAGCATAGGTGGGGTCGAATGCCATGGCCTTAACAACCCTCTTGAGCCGGTAAGAATCTATAAAAAACCCGGCCAGGGGTGCTGTAGCCGCGGCCGGGTTTTTTACGAATTTCGATGCTAATAGTTATCGACGATATTTCCGGGCAGTGGCAATCCGCTGCCGTCTTAAGGCTTCGCGCTGTTTTCGGCGTCTGTATTCGCTTGGTTTCTCATAGCTCTTTTTGAGCTTCAAGCGTTTGAACAGCCCGTCGTTCTGAATCTTTTTTTTCAGAATGCGCATGGCCTTCTCAAGGTCGTTATCCAGCACCCTGACTTCAATTTGCTTCAACTTCCTCGCCCCTTTCTTTCCATCGGCATAGGTTTTTTTGGAATAATGCCCGATGGTTATTTTACAAAATGACTGGCATTAACCGAGCAACTTAACCGTTCTTATCGACAAATGCAAGGGGAAAATTCAGTTTCCAATTCCATTCATTGGGAATTGCTGGTCAGTCCAACGGATGGGGAAGAGGCAATCGAGCGCCCGCGGCGGAGGTTCCGGAACGGGCGCTCGGGGTTTTGTCGGAGGATGACCGGGACAGGTCCGATAGCGCAGGGGAGGCTCCTACTTCACGCTGTCGAGGGCAGTGAAGATCTGAGCGGTGATTTCTTCCACCTTTCCCACCCCGTTGACCCGGACGTATTTCGGAGCCGCCGCCTCGCCCGTGCCTTCCCATTTCTTGTAGTAGTCGATCAGGGGCTCGGTCTGGCTGTGGTAGACATCCAGGCGTTTTTTCACGGTTTCTTCCTTGTCGTCGTCCCGCTGTACCAGGGGTTCACCGGTGACATCGTCCTTCCCCTCCACCTTGGGGGGATTGTAGATGATGTGATAGGTGCGTCCGCTGGCCAGGTGGGCCCTGCGTCCGCTCATGCGTTTGATGATCTCCTCGTCGGGAACGTCGATGTCCACAACGGCATCGATGGCGACGCCGGCTGCCTTCATGGCATCGGCCTGGGGAATGGTCCGGGGGAAACCGTCAAAGAGAAATCCCTTGGCGCAGTCGGCCTCCTGGATGCGTTCCTTGACCAGGCCGATGATGACCTCATCGGACACCAGGGCGCCAGCGTCCATGAGCACCTTGGCCTTTTTGCCCAATTCCGTGCCGGCTTTTACGGCGGCACGGAGCATGTCACCGGTTGAAATTTGCGGAATACCGTATTTTTCCTTGATGCGATTGGCCTGGGTGCCTTTGCCGGCGCCGGGGCCTCCTAACAGAATGAGACGCATGGGAGCTCCTCCTTTTTTGATTAGAGACGATAAGGGTTGTTTGACGTTGATAGCATCCCGATCAGCCCCTGAAAACGCATTGTGGACCGAAAAACGAACTATTACCCAATCCCTTACGGATGTGTCAAGGTATTTGAAGTTGAGCCTGTATCTGGAGGCGGGTTGGCCTCCAGGAAGCGGCGGACCAGTTCGATGGCCTCGGACCGTTCCATTAGGCTGCGGGACAGGCGCGTCTCCTCGACCATGCCCAGGATTTGTTGGAACAGGGGGGAGGGGCTCAGGCCGAATTCGGCAATGAGATCCGCGCCTGTCAAGAGGGGGGGGGAAGCGCTCCTGGGGGTAAATTCAGTGAGAAAACGGTGGTGGAGATGTTTCAAGAATTCTGAAAAGGATGCTATTTGGGATTGATCCGCTGTGCCCTTGCCGAGCATGTCCGCCCGGGCATGAAGGAGAAGATAGGGGGTATCTTCCCGGCAGGTCATAAAGAGCCGGATCAGGGCCCGTTGCGTCAGTTTCCGCCGCAGGTATAGCTGATAGAGATGGAGGGGCCGCATGTGGTGCCGGATGATGCCGGTCACAAAGGTTCGCTGCGCCGCTGAGCACCGCAGCCGCTCACAGGTCAGGGCCGCGGCCGAGGCGCCGGCGGCCTCGTGACCGTGAAAGCGCGCATGGCTGTCCGGGGCCCCGGATCGGCAGGTGGGTTTCGCGATATCATGGAGCAGGATCGCCAGTTTCAGCAGGGGGTGTTTGGAAGGTTCCTGTTGGAATCCGGGTTCGGCGAACCCCTGCCCGGGCTTCACGCCATCGGGCGTGATCAGGGCCTCCAGGTGGGCGAATGCGGCCAGGGTGTGGGTGAGAACATCGTGGCGATGGTGCCGGTTCTGTTGGCAGTCCGCGAGGGGCGAAAGCTCCGGAAAAACGGCGAAGAGAAGACCGCTGTCGCGCATCTCAAGAAGGTGGTCGTGGGAGGCTGGTGTGGCAAGAATCTTGAAAAATTCCTCTCTCACCCTTTCCCCGGCCGAGGTCCGGATCAGACCTGCATCCCGTTGAATAATCCCTCGGGTTTCCGTTGAAATGCGGAAACCGAGGGTCGCCGCCATGCGATGGGCGCGCAGCAATCGCACGGGATCATCACGGAAGGCCTCCTCGGAGGTGATGTGTACCCGTCCACCGGCTATGTCCCCGCGGCCGTCCAGGGGATCGATCAGCTCCCCTGTGCAAAGATCGACGCCCATGGCGTTGATGGTAAAGTCCCGGGCCCTGAGATCCGCCTCGATGTCGGCCCCCCGAAACCCCGTGATATCGAATATCTGCTCTGCGGCCACCACCCGGTAGAGGCATTTGCCGGGCCTGCCCAGGTAGACGAGATGACCGCCGGTTCTATCCGCGATTTTACGGGCATAAACCTCTGGATTTCCCGCTACGGCGATGTCATAATCAGCAGGCGTCTGCCCGAGGAGGAGATCCCGGGCCGAGCCCCCCACCATGTGGGCGTCGTGACCGGCGGGCAGGCCGTGCCGATCGATCGGAAGGGAGGACAAATCCAGACGCATCCGGCAACCCCTTTATTTGCAGCGCAGCAGTTGAGAAAAACGGCCCTTGGTAAATGGATTCAGTTGAAAACAAGAATATAGCGCATCGGAATGGAAAAACAAGCCCGGTCCGGGTGGCTGTGACCGGAAACGCCGGTTCAGGAAAGACCACCGTCTGTCACAGGCTCCAGGAGCTGGGACTTCCGCTGATCGTTCTGGACGAGCTGGCCCGGCAGGCGGTTGCGCCGGGGTCGCCGGCACTGAAGAGACTGTCGGTCCGTTTCGGCGCTCGGATATTGAACCGGGAGGGAAGCTTGGATCGGGCGGTCCTGCGCCGGCTGATGGTGAGGGACCCGGCGGTCCGCCGGGACTTGGAGGAGATACTGCATCCGGAAATCATTTTCCTCATGAACCACAGGATTCAGGAGGCCGCCAAGAAGGGTGCCACGATTGTCGTTGTGGAGGTTCCCCTTCTATTCGAATGTGGGCTTGAGCCGCTTTTTGACAGGATTGTGCTGGTAACGGCGGACCGGGACCGTCAGTTAAGCCGGCTGGCGGCGCGTGACGGTCTTGCGCCCGCCGAAGCAAGCGCCTTGGTGGGGATTCAGATGCCGGATGAGCTGAAGAGGAAACGATCTGATTTTATAATAGAAAACAATGCTTCTCCATCGGAGCTGATAAAATCTGTTGACCGATTTTACCAAATGATCTATGAAACTAGAAAGTGAAGGTCAAAACCGCTTGACAGCCGATAAAACTTGGGATAATGCCAGCTCAATCAAAGGCATCGAAGGCTCCCGCCTGTTGGAGAGAAATTCCAAACTCTCTTTCTAAGATCACTGAGCACTCACTGTGAGCACTCATATCTCTCCAGAATAACCAACTATGTTCCAATCTTTCGACCGGCATTGGGGCGATCCTGGAAAATCTGGCTAAGGGCTTGGGATCACAGCTGTTCGTACGTTTAATCGTTTGTTCCGGATTGATCGGGGCGGTTGCAGATGCAGGGGCGGGGCATAGCCCGCCGAGAGGTGAGTCGCGTAGTCGGTCCCGGCGCGCGGGAACGAGACATCGAAAAGAAGAGCTAACTCAAACAACGAAACGGGGAAACGAGGGAATGAACATTGTCGAACTAAAGGATAAAAAAATAAACGAATTGACCCAGATGGCCAAGAAGTTCAAGATCGAAG
>CAYOXD010000038.1:0-23483 GCA_964407825.1 uncultured Desulfobacterales bacterium
AGTAGTAATAGTAGTGGTAATAGTGTAGTAGTAGCAGTAGTAGTAGTAGTAGTAGTAGTAGTAGTAGTAGTCGTAGTCGTAGTAGTAGTAGTAGTAGTAGTCGTAGTCGTAGTAGTAGTAGTAGTAGTAGTAGTAGTAGTAGTAGTCGCAATCGATAAACAGCAGGCACTCGGACACGGATAGCCCACTGCCGATCGACTTTCGATCAACAACGACTGGGGTTGGGGCTGATTTTGGCATGGACACCGTTACTTGGGACGCGTCAGAGAGGAAGGACGATTACGACAACGATGCGTGCCGGATACAGGCATAGCTGAAAGGATTTTAATCAGCGGAAGGGGGAGGGACCGCGGCACCGCGGTCCCTCCCGGGCCTTTAGTGGGATGAAGGGGAAATCTCTTTCCCATTGGGTTTGGCGGATTCATGGGAGAGATCGTCAATCTTCTGTTGCATCCCATGGACGAAGTAATCCCGAAGCAGGAAGGGGTATGCGTTTTCCGAGGATATGGCCGGATACCCCTCTTCCGTTTTCTTGAACAGGGAAAGGGTGTATGATTTTTTCCCCTTCAGGGTAATGGTGCGAATAGGATCGGTGAAGTCCTTCTTTGTCTTGCCCTCGATATAGGCAGCGCATCTCATCTGGGAGAATTGGGAAAGGAGACGTTCCACCGTATCACGGTCGACCGTTTGGCCGGCACGGTTCTTCCATCGGATGTGCGTTTCAGGTGTCACCGTGATGGCGGCAGCGGCCTTCTCACCGGCCGCGGCCTTGGCATGCTTCGCGGATGCCGTCGCCTTCACCGGCACGTCCTCCCGCTGGAGGGTGATGGCGGGGCCCTCTCCGCCGATATCGATCTGACTGATCGCGTCGGCATTGACGGTCATGACCTGTTTGTCCCGCAGATCCTCCGCACTGCGATCGAAGATCCGCTTTATGTTCTCCATGGCCTGGTAGACATTGGGGTTTCCCGGCACCATGACAAAGGTTTGCTGATAGGTCTGAGCGACCTTCCCGATATCGAACTGCCGTACCATTTTTTTGCCGGCCCAGGCGCTGACCGTTGTCTTTTTCGCTTTGGTCAGATCGTAACGCCCATAGGCCTTGGCCTCTGATACCAGCGCCGTCAGCCGAAGGTGTGAAAGGGTGGCGACCCACTCCTGAACCGCCATGGAATCGGCGGGCCAGGCCGCGTCGCCGATGAACCACTTTCCTCCCTTGCGCTTCAGGGTCAGGGTCTTGCCGTCGTGGGTAACCGCTATCTTTGTCAGATCCTTTTCCACCACCGGTTTCAGATGCGGCAGCGGGTTCCCGCTGTGGCGGGTGTTTTGGAAAACCAGAAAGGCCGCCAGGAAAATAATGACGATGCCGAGAATAATGGATTCTTTTTTCACGTGACTACTCCTGTGTGAGGGTAAAGTGCATCTGGATCTTCCTTTTCCGGGAATGGCGAAACCCCCAGACCACAAGGCCGAAAAGCGCCACCAGAATGGGCAACCCCACGATATTGAAGGCCTTGATACCAGCCTTTGTGCCGGCCCCCGTGTCCTCCAGCGGATTCAGTGTCTGGGTCTTGGCTCGCATGACGGCAATGCCTTCCCGGTTATTCAACATGTCCAGCACGTTCATGACGAAAACGGCGTTGGGGTTTCGGCCGTTGGCGTTCAGCAGCTCGTCGTTCAGCAGCCGGGCACTTCCGGTGATGAAGATCCGGGCGGGCTTTCCCTTTTCGATCACCGAGGTCTTCCCCTGGAACTCGACGGCCTGGGAACCGGCGGTCCCTTTCTTTTCCGCTTTTCCCTTCTTGTCCTCGCCCTCTTTCTTCTGGGAGGCCGCGGCATTCGTTTTCACGGGAACCGGTTTTCCCGCAAAATAGCTGGTAAATCTGCCTGAGAGCACATAGGCCAGGGGCTCTTTTTCAAGGTGCGTGTTGGGTCCGTGATCGTGGACGAACTGGGGGTCGAGGTGAATGGGCGGCTTCATCACCCAGGATTCATCCGATGAGGAAAACAGGAGGGTGGCCTTGATCCCCTCCTTGGAGAGCTGCTTCCGGTTCAGCTCGAGGGGGGAGGCGGCCAGGTCGATGAGGCCCTTGATGTTTTTCATGAAGGGAAGATTCTTGTTGATGTTTCGATTCTGGATGATGGGGGCAAAGTAAATGGGGCGCTGGCCTCCGCCCATCCGCTGGGGCAGGGTCTGCTTGAAACAGTTTTCGTCCAGCACGATGGACCGGTCAACGCTGACGCCGTAATGTTTCAGCAGCTTTTCGAGCCCCGTGTCCAGCGGCTGATAACTGAGCTGCGGTTGACCGTATCCCATGACACCCGGCTGCTGGGAGCGCACCTCCTTGAAGGGCTCCAGGAAGATGGCCAGGTTCTGGCCGCGCATCAGCGCCTGATCGATCTGGAACAGCTCCCAGTCGGTAAAGTGTTGGGTGGGCCGGGCGATCACCACGCACTTGAGCGAGGGGGGAATCGCCTCCTTTGCCAAGTCGATGCTGCGGACACTGTAGCTCTGGCGCAAAAGGGAAGAGAAGTTCGAAAGGGTATCATTGCGGGCCGGCCCAAAAGGAATGGGCGAGGTGAGATGAACCGTGCCGTGATCGGCCAGATATCCGATCTGCTCGTTGATGTTGACCAGGCTTTCGATGTTCTGGTTTATCATCTGTTCCATATCCCGGCTATCGGCCAGGTTGTACTGGGTGCCGATGAGGGGAACCCGCAGCGCCTGAAAAATAGGAACCGATACCGACTTGTGCTTATAGGACATCACCAGACCGATCACGCCCCTTCCGGCCTTGATCCTGCCGCCTTCGATGGCCGGCCACTGCAGCTCTGGGATATGATACCGCGTCGCCAGGGCCTCCTGCGCCGAATCGGTTTGGGGATCCAGGCGTGAATACGTGAGCTGGCCGTAATTTTTCACATTCAGGCGTTTGACGATCTGTTGAATCTCGTCGGGCAGCTGGGGCAGCTTCGGCACATGCATGTAGGGGGCCACCGCCGACAGGGAGGAGGAGAGAATGAGTCTGACCTTTATTTTCTCCGGCAGCCCGAGCAGCGCGCTGATCTTGTTGTTTGCCTTCATGATGGCCGTTGTCAGCCGGTACTCCAGCCCGTCGGTGCTGGTGATGGTGGGAATCTGTTCCTCCACGTCGCCATGGATGATCACCAGTCCCATATAGGCCTGCTTGAACTTGAGCTCGTCCTGTTCCAGCTGGCGTATCTGTACGGGCTCGATGCCGTAGCTTTGCGCCAGCTTGCGGTTGGCCTCGGCCTCCGCGTCGCCGTTTTGCGAGTCAGGACTGACATCATAGAACTGGTAGGTAAAAAAATGGTTGCCGTAGAGCTTATACTCTTCCAGCAGATCGTGCAGGTAACGCTCCGTGTTGTTGTAGGGAGCCGGAAGGTCGTTGGTAAAAAACACCTTGACGGTCAAGGGTTCCTTCAGCGTCGAGACCACCTTCTTGCTCACATCCGAGAGGGAATAGATCTTGTTCTTCGTGAGATCGGCCCTGAAATACAGGGTGAGCCCCACCAGGTTCAGCAGCACCACCGCCGCCAGGTACCCCGCGAATTTGACGTATGTTCCGGATTTGTTTGATAAGCCCATGGGTTCTCCTTATTTTTTCTCCTGCATCACCAGGCCCGTGCTGTAGAGGCCGATGAAGATCACGCTCAAGAAGTACACAATATCGCGCATATCCACGATTCCCTTGGCAATGTTCTTAAAATGGTAACCGGCGCCGATGTAGGAGACGGCGCTCAGAATCCCCCGCGGAATGAAAAACAGCATCCTGTCCACCAGGGTCAGGGCGAAGCAGATCACCATGCCGATGATGAAGGCGATGATCTGGTTTCTCGTCAGGGAGGAGGCAAAAAGCCCGATGGCGCAGAACCCGCCTCCCAGCAGAAGCGCCCCCAGGTACCCGCCGATCACCGGCCCCCAATCCAGGTCCCCCAGAAAGGAAATGCACAGGGGATAGGCGAGGGTGGGCACCAGCATGGCCGCCACAAAGGCCTGTGCGGCCAGAAACTTCCCCAGGATGATGTCCCGGTTCGTGACCGGCAGGGTCAGCAGGGTCTCATAGGAGCCGACACTGAGCTCCTCGGAGAAGAGCCGCATGGTGATGGCCGGCACCACGAAGGAAAAGGTCAGGGGCAGAAGCGTGAAAAAATTGCGTAGATTCGCCTGGTCGTAAAGGAAAAAATTCATGAAGAAAAACCAGCCCGTCACCAGCAGAAAAATCGATATGACGATGTAGGCGATGGGGGAGACGAAGTAATCCTTGAACTCCTTATGAAAAATGGTAAGCACCTGTTGCATGTCAGTTCTCCTTGGTGAGCTCCCGGAAGATGGTTTCCAGAGGTTTGGTTTCCCGCTTAAATTCGAGAAGGATCCAGTCGGTCTCACGGATGGCCCGGTAGAGGGCCTCCCGGGGATCGGCCCCCTCCCTGCAGGTTACCTGATAATCAATCCCCTCCGCCGCGTTGCCCGCATTCAGTTGGGCCACCTTCACCACCTCGACCATGGACCCGAAGGTGGAGATCACCCTGTCCGCAGGTGCATTTTTCAGCGACACCTGGATCACCGGTTCCTGGGCACCCCGGCCCTTGAGGGTCTCCGCCGTGCCGTCGGCCACGATTTTCCCCTGGTTGATAATCACGATCCGGTCGCAGGTCGCCTCCGCCTCGCTGAGGATGTGGGTGGAAAGCACCACGGTCTTCTCCCGGCCGATGCGACGGATGATCTCCCGGATCTCCACGATCTGGTTGGGGTCCAGGCCGCTGGTGGGCTCATCCAACACGAGGATCTCCGGATCGCTCATCATGGCATGGGCCAGCCCGACCCGTTGACGCAGCCCCTTTGACAACTCGCCGATGCTTCGATGCATGATGCCGGCCATGTCGCAAAGCCGCGCCAATTCACCGATCCGCTCGGCCCGGGCCGATGCGTCCAACCCCCTGAGCTTGGCAACGAAGTTCAGGTAATCATAGACCAGCATTCCGTGATACAGGGGGGCCGATTCGGGCAGGTAGCCCATGATCTTTTTGATCTCCAGGGAATTGTCGGTGATGGTAAAATCCTTCACCCGGATCCGGCCGGATGTAGGGGTCAAGTAACCGGTCAGCATCCGCAGGGTGGTTGTCTTTCCAGCGCCGTTGGGCCCGAGAAGTCCGAGGATCTCGCCGCTCTCGATGGACAAATCGATGTTGTCCACCGCGCAAAACGCGTCGTAATACTTGGTTAACTGTTCGACATGGATCATGTCTGACGCTCCTTCCAGTGGGATTTAATAAAAAAGTTTTACCCGTTTCATATCAATCCGGCCGCCCCCTGCGGGATCCAGCCGATCTTGTCCTTCGAAAACCGTATCAACAAAAAGCCCTTGCGCTGCCTTTCCACCGCCACCTGGGTTCCCTCGTGGAGTACGAAAAGGGTCGTGGATTCCTGGGAAAACCCCGAGTGCACCGGCACCACCGCCTGCAGGATCACGGCTTGGGGATAGCAGTGCTTCTGGACCATCCGCCACCCGGCAGTCCCCAGCACCAGCAGCGAGCAGAAAAGCACCCCGTAACAGGCACGGCGCAAAGAGGCTTTCCGTAAGGCCCGGTTCAGGGCAAGGAGCAGCCAAAACAATGCATTGAGGACAATCCCCGCCCATTGCAGGTCCTTCAGCGGGAAAAAATCCGTCCAGAAAAAAAACACGTGCCATACGGGCGAGGCGGTCTGCCCGCCTTCGTCCTTCACCAGGCTCCTGGCATAGGTCAGGTTGTATTTGAGATCCGGGTCTCCCGGGATCAGCTCCGCCGCGCGTTCATACCAGAGAATGGCCCGCCCGATGGACCTGTTCTTCAAATAGCTGTTGCCCAAATCGTAGTAGAGCTTGCCGTTCTGAACGCCGTCGGCCACCAGGTGTTCAAAGGCGTCGATGGCCTTGGGGTAGGCCTTGGCCTCATAGAAACGGACCCCGTCGATGAAGGTCCGGGTATTCTGGGCTTCGTCGTGGGCTCCCCAGGCGGGGACTCCCAAACACAGCCAGTAGCCAATGGCCAGGATCACGGGGGCCAGCGCAGCTCTCATGGGAGCACCTCCCTTATCAGCCGCTTCGCCTGGGTCAGCAGCCGTTCCCGGTCGGCCGGATCCAGGGAAACACCGCCGAAGCGGGCCGAATCGATATCGTTCATGAGCCCGCAGACCAGGTCGGTCAGTTCAGTGGATACCCGGGTCTTTAGCAGGATGTCCCGGGCTTCGGCATAGGTCAGGGCCTCACCGCCGGCACCGGCCCGGGCGCAGACCGCATAGACCAGCGCCCGGCGAAGGTTCGAGAGAAACGCCGCCGCCTCCGCGCGGTCGCCCGCGGCGGCCTGCTTCAGCGCCCGTATGGCCTTCTGGGCCATGAGGGCTGCGGGCCGGGTATCCTTTCGCAGGAGTCGCGCCGCTCCCATCCAGAGAAAGAACAGGAGACCGGGCACCCCCAGAGTCGCCAGAAAAAGGGTCAGGGAGGGGCCGCTTCGGTTTTCAGCGGCATCCAGACCGGTCTTGATGGAGAGGATGTCCCGGCCCGTGAAATCCACCTTCTCCTTCCGAATCCCGGGGCGACCCTGGACACTGCCGCCAGAGGAGTAGACCGTCGGGGGTTCCTGGGCGGTGTTGGATTTTGTCACCATGAGGGAGATGGGATTGACCTCCAAGGAGCGATATCGCCCCGCCTTCGGATCGAAGTAGCTCATGGCCGCAGGGGCCACCTCATAGCGTCCGGGTCTCACCGGCACCAGGGCCACCCGGAACACCTTTTTCCCGCGGTATCCGGCCGGCCCGAGGTGGATATCGCTCTGGGGGGTGTCGGCATACTGCCTGAAGGCATCGGGCACGCGCATCCGGGGGACCCCCGCATCCATAATGTTGCCGGTCCCCCGAAGCGTGACCGTAAGGGTGTCGGAGTCGCCCACCTTGATGGCCCGGCTCTCGATGGCGGCCCCCATGGAGAAGCTTCCCACCAGGCCGGAATAGGGCGGCTGGCCGGCGGCGGCCGGCGGCAGCTCGCGAACCTTGAGATGGATGGGGTTCGATCTCAGAACACGCGGGGTAAGCTGACGGCTGCCGAATATGGGATCCGAGAAAAAGGGGTCCATGAAATCGCGGCGTTGCCGCCGCCGGGAAACCGTGTCGCAGCGCAGGGTGGCCGGCCCGATGGTGAGGGGCCCGGCATTGATGGGGATCAGCAGGTACGAGAGCATCACCTCCTGATACCGGCGGCCGTCGACAATCCGTGTCCGGTTTCGCTGCCCCCCGATCTGTTTGGCCGTAAATCCCGTAACGTCCGGAGGGGTAAACTGGGTATTGGCGACCTGGACCCCGAAGCGAAGGGTCACGGTGCAAACGATCTGCTGGCTGATGTAGGGGGAAAGCTCGGAAACCCGAGCTTCGAGCTGGATATCCCGCCCCCCGCCATCGGCCCTCGCCGTATTCGACCCTGTCCGGGTCACCAGAACGGACAGGGGGCGGGTATGGTAGGTTTTTCCATGGAGGGTGACCGGAAGGGCGGGCACATCGAGCCGGCCGGTCCGTTTGGGAATCAGGAGAAATTGGAAGGACTGGGTTTCGCTGGTGCTGCCGTTGATGATTTGCACCTGGGTGCTGGTGCCCTGTGACTGAACTTCGAAATCCCGAATGCCGTCCGTATCCACCGTGGCACCCCGGCCGGCGATGCTCACGGTCAGGGTGACCGGGGTGTCAAGGCGGGTGCGGGTCCGATCCACGTAAGCCTGGATCGTTTCCGCGGGGCAGACCGCCGGAAGCAGCAGCAACAGGCAAAAAAGGGGAATCGAGCGGCTCATCACCAGTCCTTTTCGATATGCCGTTTCCGGTAGGTGGGCATCATGGCCCGGCCCGGCTCATCCTGCAGGCGGTTGAGCATCTGTTCCGCCTGCTGTCTGGCCTGCGCGTCCATCTGGGCCTTGCGGCGGGCCAGGGCCGCCTGACCGGTGTGGGCTTTTTTCTCGGAAGGCCCCCCAGGAGCCGCTCCGGAGGATCCGGCCGAAGATGGTTTTTTCGCGCCCGCGCCGGCTTGATCCGGTGCCGTCGACTTATATTGCGGTCCCTGGGAAGCGGGTTGACTTTCCCGCTTTTGGCCGTTTTTGCCCGAGGCCGCCTCCTTGCCTCCAGGTTTTCCCTTGCCCTTCTCCGAGTGATCCGGCTTCTTCCGGGAAGAACCGTTTTCCTTTGGCCGCCGTTGCCCTTGCGGGGGCTTGGGTCGCGCCATGACCCGTTTCACATATTGCATGTTTTCCTCTGTCTGCCGGTCCTTGGGATCGATCTTCAGGGCAGCGGCATAACTGTCCAGCGCCTTGCGATACCTGCCCAGGCGGAAAAGAGCGTTTCCCATATTGTAATGGGCCTTTTCCCGCAACGCGGGATCCTTCGACGACAGGGCCTGGCGGTAACTGTCGAGCGCCGCCTTAAAGTCCCCGGTCCGGTACTGGGCGTTTCCCATATCGTAGCTGATTTCCGCGGAGTCCGGATCGTAGAGCTGGGCATCGATAAAATGCGTCACGGCCTTCTGGTACGCCCCGGCGGAATAGGCCTTTTCAGCCTTTCGGACCGCCGCCTTCGGATCCGCGGCATGGGCCGCGCTCGTCATCCCCACGACGATCATCAGAACGAGGGCCAGGGTCCCCTTTTTCCTGCCCAGGGGCACCAGGAGCTCGATGGCCAGAATCAGCACCGCAAGAGCCAGAAACCACTGAAAACGCTCTTCATGGACCTTCTCCTTCGTCTGGGACACGGTGGCGGACCGCATCTCCTTCCGGATATGCTTGAAATAGATGTCCTCCAGATCCATCCCCCCGGCCACGGACCGCACGTAGCTGCCGCCGGTCACAACGGCCATCCGCTTCAGAAGCGACCCGTCGAGCCGGGTCAAAACGATATCGCCCGCCTTGTTCGTGATGAAGCCGCCGCCCTTGGCGGGGATGGGCACACCGCCCGGCCTGCCCACCCCGATGCAGAAGAGCCGCACGTGCGCGGCTCTGGCGGCTCTGGCCGCCGCCATGGGATCACCGCCGGTGGTGGCCCCACCGTCGGTGATCAGAATAATGGCCTTGTCGGCTGCATCGTGGCGGGGAAATGCAGCCAGGGAGGTGCGCACCGCAGCGGATAGGTCCGTGCCGCCCACCGGCATGAAGCCCGGCTTCAGGGCCCCCAGGAAAAGATGATAGGCCCGGTAATCGAGGGTCAGGGGACACTGCAGAAACGCCGTTCCGCTGAAGGCCACCAGCCCCACCCGGTCCCCATGGAGCAGGTCCAGCAGATCCATCACCTCCCGCTTGGCCCGTTCCAATCGCGTCGGCTTGATGTCCGAGGCCATCATGCTCCTGGAGCAATCGATGGCAACGATGAGGTCCACCCCCTTTCGCTCGATCTTTCGCCAGTGGTACCCGTACCGGGGACCGGCCAGGCAAAACACCAGCAGGGCGAAGACCGCGAGCATCAGACCTGCCTTGATCCATCGGCGGGACGCACACGCATCCGGAGCGATGGCATCGAGGCCCCGGAGACTCGAAAACCGGGAGAGAATCCGTGTCCGCCGCCGGATTCCCCAATAGCAGAAAACAAAGAGAACCGGAACCGTCCAGACCAGCCAAAGCATGCCCAAATCGCCGAAGCTCATGGTATCCTCAAAAACCGCGTATGGCTCAACACCATCCACAGGGCCAGAAGGCAGAGGGCCGGAATCAACGGATACCGGTATAGGTCCCGGTAATTGTCATATTCCTTCATCGTCACCTTCGTTTTTTCCAGCTTGTTGATGGTGCCGTAAATCTTTTCCAGGGCATGGGTATCCTGGGCGCGGAAATACATCCCGCCGGTCTTGCGGGCGATCATCCGGAGCGTATTTTCGTCGATGTCCACGTGCTGGTATACATACCGTTCCCCGTAGCCCGGAATGTTGATCCGAAAGGGGACCTCGCCCTTGCTGCCCACGCCGATGGTATAGATGCGGACCTTTTCCATGGCGGCGATATCCGCCGCGTTCTCCGGCGATATCTCCCCGCTGTTGCTGCGCCCGTCCGTCAGCAGGATGATGATATTCGATTTGCTGGGAATGTCCGAAAGACGTTTGAGGCTGATGCCGATGGCGTCGCCGATGGCCGTGCTCCTGCCGGCAGCGCCGATGCGAACCCGATTCAGGATGGAAACGATGGCGCCGTAGTCCCGGGTGAGGGGCATCTGGGTGTAGGCATGGGTGCCGAAAACCACCAAGCCGATCCGGTCGCCGAACCGCTTGGACACGAAGTGGTCGATGACCCCCCGGACCGCCTGCAGCCGGTTGACAATCCGGGTTCCCAGGTGAAAATCGAGGGCCGCCATGCTCTCGGAGAGGTCCACTGCCAGGATGATATTGATTCCCTCCGTCTTGATGTTCATCTCATGGGTTCCCCACTGGGGCCTGGCCAGGGCCAGGATCATGAGGGTCAGGGCCGCAAACTTGAGAATCGGAAGCGCCCCGGCAACCCGCACCGATGGGCCGGCCGGAATCCGATCCGCAGGGGCCGTGCTGGAGACGCGAAGCGCGGGCCGGGGCCGCCACCGCATCCGGTACACCGCCAGGACGGGGATGAAGGCCAGCAGCCCCAGGACATATGGATCCGCAAATCGAAACATACCGCTACCCGATGGACGATCCGCTAACCGGGAGACGAGAGCGCCGACCCTTCCCGGTCTCAAGTACCGACGCCTCCGGCTGGGTCCTTTCAACCAGCCTCCGTACGAAATCGATATCCCGGTCCCGCCGGAGCTGCTCCGGGATCACATCGCCGAACTTGACCGGATCGCTGAAGGCCAGAAACTCCCTCAGCTCCGATTTCAGGGGACGCGCCATCCCCGTCCCTTCCATGGCTGGCAACAGCTCCTCGGTGGTCATTTCCAGGGTCTCCAGTCCGAAGCGGCCGTCCAGATACGCCCGAAGGATAGCGGACAACCGGAAATAAAAATGCTTTTCATCGATTCCCCTCTCCGCCCCCAGGGCATCGAGCGCCTCCCGGGCCACCACCTCGGGCGGCGGGGGCGGCGGCGAATGAGTCGGCTTTCCGCAACGCCCCCTCTTGCGAAGGTAAACCCAACCGGCGCCAACAAGCGCCGCGCCCGCCAGCCCCAGAAGGATGAACCACAGCCCCCTGGGAATGGCCCCCGGCAGCGGCACCGATACCAGCGGCTTGATGTCATGGATGTCCGTCATGGCCCCCGAGGCATCCAGTTTTCCCGACGGGGGTGCGGCGTTCTTGCCACCGCTGGCCAACACTGCGGCGGAAAGAGGGCGCATCGCCCGCGGCTGGATCGCCAGCAGCGGTGATCCCATGGCACCCGCCAGGATCAATCCCCCCAGACACGCCAGCCAAAACCTCCCGCCCATTTCCATGCCTCTACCGTTTGCGCTTCTCGCGGTATCGAAAATACCGGGTGAGGGCATCCGTCACCGATCCGGCGGTGCTGATGTCGATGCAATCGATATCCGCCGATTTCAGAATATCCTTGGTTCGCTGGTGGGCCGCGGTTCTTTCGTCCGCATACCGGCGCCGGGTGGCCGCATCGGCGGCATCCAGGAAGAGGCGCCGGCCGCTCTCCAGGTCTTCCATCAGAAGCATACCGGCCTCGGGCAGGGAAAAATCGCCCGGATCGGACACCAGGATCCCCACGAATTCGTGCTTTTTCGCGGACACCTTGAGGGCCTTGGTATACCCGGCCGCCAGATAATCGGAAATCAGGAACACCAGGCCCCGCTTTCGGCCGATCCGCCCCAGGAATCGGATGGCGCGCTGGATATCGGTCCCCGTGCGCCGGGGATGAAAGTCGAAAATCTCCTTTATGACGCGCCAGACGTGGGCCGATCCCTTCTGGGGCGGAATGTAGCGCTCCACCTGGTCGGTGAAGAGGATAGCGCCCACCTTGTCGTTGTTGCAGATGGCATTGAAGGCCAGGATGGCGGCAATCTCGGCCGATACCTCCCGCTTCAGGGACTGGCGGGTGCCGAAATTGCCGGATGCGCTCATGTCCACCAGAAGCATCACCAGCCGTTCGCGCTCCTCCCGGAAGCGCTTGATGTAGGGACGCCCCATGCGGGCGGAGACCCGCCAGTCGATGCTTTTGACATCGTCGCCCGGGGTGTATTCGCGCACCTCCTCGAATTCAATGCCGGAGCCCCGGAACACCGACCGGTAGTGACCGGCCATCAGGGTGTTGACCTTGCGGGCGCTTCGGATATGAACGCGCCTGATCTTTTTGATCAGCTCTGGCGAAAGCATAGGGCGTTATCGGGTTTTAACCAGTTTATCGAGTTCATCATTCGTTTATCCCAACGGTTGGGACTGTCGGGGGTGCCGGGATATAGGGACGATCGTCAGGGGACCGCCACGGAATCGAACACATGGCCGATGATCTGTTCGGTGGTGACATCCTCGGCTTCGGCCTCGTAGGTGAGGATGATCCGGTGACGCAGCACGTCCGGTGCGATCGTCTTGATGTCCTGGGGGGTAACGTAGGTGCGCCCCTGCAGGAAGGCGTAGGCCCGGGCCACCAGGCTCAGGTAAATCGTCGCCCTGGGCGAGGCCCCGAATTGGATGTAGTCGGCAATATCCAGGTGGTATTCGGCCGGCTTGCGGGTGGCAAAGACCAGATCCACCATGTAGTCCTTGAGCTTTTCATCCACGTATATCTTGTGGATCAGGGCCGAGACCTCCTCCAGCACCCCGGGGGTGATGACCGGCTGGATCTCGGCAGGGGGGTCGAAACCGACCCGCTTCATGATCTCGCGCTCTTCACCCCTGTCCGGATAGTCGATGACCAACTTGAGCATGAACCGGTCGACCTGGGCCTCGGGCAGGGGATAGGTGCCCTCCTGCTCGATGGGATTCTGGGTGGCCATCACGAGGAACGGCTCGGGCAGGGGATAGGTGGTGTCACCGATGGTCACCTGACGCTCCTGCATGGCTTCCAGGAGGGCCGACTGGACCTTGGAGGGGGCCCGGTTGATCTCATCGGCCAGGATGATATTGTGAAAAACAGGTCCCTTCTTGGTGCTGAAATCTCCTGTTTTCGGCCGATAGATCTCCGTTCCCACCAGATCCGCTGGCAATAGGTCCGGGGTGAACTGAATCCGCTTGAAGTCCGCCTTCACGGTCGCGGCCAGCGCCTTGACGGCGCTAGTTTTTGCCAGTCCCGGCACACCTTCGATGAGAATATGCCCCTTGGTGAAAAGTCCCATGAGCAGCCCGTCCACCAGCTTTCGCTGCCCCACGAGAATTTTTTCGATTTCCTGGCGGATCCGGATCACCAGTTGATTCTTTTCCGTTACTTCCCTGCCGATGTCCTCCACAATTTCTTCCTTAATAATATCTTTTTTTATATAATATATATTAATATAAAATCAATATATTGAGGCCACCCGCCGACGAAAACCACGCTCATTTTAACCATAAATAGCGCTCTGTCAAGGGGGTGGGGAAACCATTTGACTTTGAGAAGGCAATGGGATATCAGCTGGCAATAAACGGTTTGCTTTGCAGGAGAAGCGTATCATGCTCGGCTATTTACTGGTTATCGGCCTTATTATTGCCGCCGTGGTCACGGGGCCACGGCGGGGGGTGTCGATGTCCGGCTAAAGCCAGCCAGCTTTGAATTTCATCACCCCCGCACCGAACGGTCGGGGGTGTTTTGTTTGGAGAGGCGCAAAAAAGGGGGAGAGAAACGATCATGCGAGGTGTGGATCTGGTGATTGACCTGTTGAAGGAGCAGGGGGTCGACACGATTTTCGGATTTCCGGGCGGGGCCATCATGCCCATGTACGATGCCATCTACGACAGCGGTCTGCGGCACATTCTTCCAAGGCACGAGCAGGGAGCCGCCTTTGCCGCGGTGGGCTACGCCCGCACCAGCGGAAGGACCGGCGTCTGCATATGCACCTCCGGACCCGGCGCCACCAACATCGTCACCGGCCTGGCCGATGCCCTTCTCGACTCGGTGCCCCTGGTGGCCATCTCCGGCCAGGTGGCCAAACCTCTCATCGGCACCGATGCCTTCCAGGAGGTGGATGTGCTGGGCATGTCGCTCAGCATCACCAAGCACAGCTTCCTGGTGGAGGATGGTTCCCAGATCTGTGATGTCATCCGCGAGGCCTTCCATATCGCAGGCTCCGGAAGGCCGGGACCGGTGCTGGTGGATATCCCCAAGGACATTCAGCTCGCGCCGGCCCCCCTGACACCGCCGCCGGCCGATCGGCCGGCCCTGCCGGCTGTGGAGGAAGCGCGCCTGACAGAGGCCGCGGATCTGATTCGCAACGCCCGGCGGCCCATCCTCTATGTGGGCGGCGGCGTGGGCATGGCCTGCGCCGTCACCCAGCTGCGAGGGTTTCTCGCCGAAACCCGGATGCCCAGCGTGACGACCCTGAAGGGCATCGGCGCCGTGGCGCCGGAAGACCCCCTGTCCCTGGGGATGGTGGGCATGCACGGAACGCCCGCCGCCAATCGGGCGGTTCAGGGGTGCGATCTTCTGATCGGCGTGGGCGCGCGGTTCGATGATCGGGTCACCGGCAAGCTCACCGCCTTTGCCCCTGAGGCCCGGGTGCTCCACCTGGACGTGGATATCGCGGAGGTGGGGAAGATCCGGCCGGTGGATGTGGGCATTATCGGGGATCTGTGCCAGGTGTTGCCCCGATTGCGCCAGGAGCTGGATATCGAGCCCTGGCGGCGGCAGTGCGCGCAGCTCAAGGCCGAGCTGGCCTTCCGGTACGAGACGGACGCGACGGGGGGAATCAATGCGCCGCTTCTGCTCAAACAGCTCTCCGGACTGCTCCCCGCCGATGCGGTCGTCTGCTGCGATGTGGGCCAGCACCAGATGTGGGTGGCCCAGCACATGCGGTTCGATGGACCTGAACGGCATCTGAGCAGCGGTGGGCTCGGAGCCATGGGCTTCGGGCTTCCGGCCGCCATCGGAGCCCAGGTTGCCCGGCCGGGGGCCTGCGTGGTCAACGTGGCGGGGGATGGCTCCTTCATGATGAACGTGCAGGAGCTGGCCACGGTGAGGCGATACCGGCTGCCCGTCAAAATCATGATCATCGACAACCAGCGCCTCGGCATGGTGAAGCAGTGGCAGGAACTCTTTTTCAGAAAGCGTTACAGCGAGACGATTCTGTGGGACAACCCGGATTTCGTGCGCCTCGCCGAGGTTTTCGACATCCCGGGCCGGTGTATCACCCGGCATCAGGAGGTGTTGCCGGCCCTCGAGGCATTTTTGGATGCCAAGGGCCCCTGCCTGCTCCATGTGAAAATCGATCCAACCCACAATGTCTGGCCCCTGGTGCCGCCGGGAGCCCCCAACGACGAGATGCTGGAGGGGTGTCATGACACATAACAGACTTTACCTGCGGGTGTTCGACAGACCCGCCGCCCTGGAGCGGATTCTCCGGGTAACCCGTCATCGGGGCTTCGGCATCCGCCGCATGAGCGTGGCTCCCTCCCGGACCGGGGATCGCATGGAGATCAGCCTTTCGGTAAGGGGATCGAGACCCCTTCACACCCTCTTTCACCAGCTGAAGAAACTCAGTGATGTGGCGGATATTTCAGAATCCGGACCGCCGGATGCCGATGCTGGTTAGCTGGATGCTCGAACCTTGACTTGAAAAAGAAAAGTTCTTATGAGGTAGGGACTTGGAATTTCGCTCACGGGAAGACGGCAGGTAATGGGAAAAAAGACAGACAACGCCAGGCCCTCCAGAAACCGGGAAAAGCTGATCTGGGCCGGCATCTGCCTGGGGGTGAGTTTCTGGATGTTTTGCCTGGGAATCCTCGTGGGACGCGGAACGGCGCCGGTGCACTTCGACACCAAGGCGCTGCAGAAGGAGCTGGCCGCCCTGAAACGGGCGGCCGTTGAAAAGACCCGGAAGCACTACCCGCCGGACAAAACCCGGCTCGACTTTTACGAGGCGCTGAAACGCACGCCAAAGAATATTGCGCCGCCCCCCGTGAGGGCGGTGCACCCCACATCGGCCCGAGCCAAAGCGGCCGCTGAAAATCAGAAGGCTTCCGCCGGCCCGACGCGTCACCAGGACATTCCCGAGATGGTAAAAGCCGATAAATTCAACAAGCCAGCCCGGACCACCGGAAAGGACCTCCAGGACTCGGGGTGGACTATCCAGGTGGCGGCCGTCAGGACCAAGGCCGAAGCGGACCGGATGGTGGCGCAACTCACCCGAAAGGGATTCGCGGCCTACCGGCTGACCGGGGAAATCCCCGGCAAGGGCCTCTGGCATCGGATTCGGGTGGGGCACTACCGGCAGCGGGGCGAGGCCCGATCGGAAATGGAAAAATTAAGAAGAGATCACTATTCACCCTACCTGACACAAACGGGAAACCGCAGGGAGTCGCCATGAGAATCACCAGGGAAGAGGTCCGTCAGGTCGCCCATCTCGCGCGCCTGAATGTGACCGAGGATCAAATCGATGCCTTTGCCGGGCAGATCGGCCGCATCCTTGAATACATCGACCAGTTGAACCAGGTGGACACCACGGGCGTTGCCCCCACCTTCCACGCGTCGGTTCAAACGAACGCCTTTCGCGAAGACGAGGTCCAGGGGCACCTGAACCTGGACGAGGCGCTGGCTAACGCGCCGAAGGAGGCGGACGGCAGTTTTATCGTGCCAAGGGTGATCGGCTGAAAGGAAGGGAGTTCATGAGGCTGAACGAATTGACCATCGAAGAGGCCCATCGGCTGCTCAAAGAGGGAGAGATTTCCTCGAGGCAGCTGGTGGAAGCCGTGTTCGAGCGCATCGCCCAGGTGGATGACCGGGTGGGCGCCTACATCACCCTGTGCAGGGACGAGGCCTTGGACCAGGCCGATGCGGCCGACCGCCGTATTGCCGAAGGGGATATGACACCCCTCACCGGCATACCGCTGTCCATCAAGGATCTCATCTGCACCCGGGGGGTTCGAACCACCTGCGCATCCAGGATGCTGGCCAACTTTGTCCCTGTCTACGACGCCGCGGTAATGGAAAAGCTTCGCCGGGCCGGCGCCGTCATGGTGGGAAAGGTCAACATGGATGAATTTGCCATGGGATCCTCGAACGAACATTCCGCCCTTCAACAGACGCGCAACCCTTGGGATCTGTCCTGCATTCCCGGCGGTTCCAGCGGCGGGTCGGCCGCCTCTGTCGCGGCGGATATGTGCCTGGGCTCCCTGGGGTCGGACACGGGGGGCTCCATCCGGCAGCCGGCCTCCCACTGCGGAGTGGTGGGCTTGAAGCCCACCTATGGTCGGGTCTCCAGATACGGCCTGGTGGCCTTTGCCTCCTCCCTCGACCAGATCGGCCCCCTGGCAAAGAGCGTCACGGACTGCGCCCTGCTCCTGAATGCCGTGGCCGGGCACGATCCCAGGGACTCCACCTCCGTGGCCCGGGAGGTGCCCGATTACTCAGTCTGCTGCCGTGAAGGAATCGACGGCCTTCGAATCGGCATTCCCGAGGAATACATGAATGTGGCGGGCATCGATCCGGCAGTGGAAAGCGCCGTTCGGGGGGCCATCAAGGGGCTCGAGGGGCTGGGGGCCGTCCCGGTGCCGGTATCCCTGCCGCACTCCCCCTACGTGCTCCCGGCCTACTATGTGATCGCGCCGGCGGAGGCCAGCTCGAACCTCGCCCGGTACGATGGGGTGAAATACGGCTTCAGGGACGAGTCCGCCGCCGACATCATGGACATGTACAAGGCCACGCGCTCGGCGGGCTTCGGTCCTGAAGTCCTGCGGCGGATCATCATCGGTACCTATGCCCTTTCCGCGGGCTACTACGACGCCTACTACGGTAAGGCATCCCAGGTGCGCACCCTGATCCGGGAGGATTTCACCCGGGCCTTCGAGCACTGCGACATCATCGCCTCTCCGGCGGCCCCGACCCCGGCCTTCAGGATCGGCGAGAAGACCGATGACCCTCTCACCATGTACTTGAGCGACATCTTCACCCTGTCGGCCAATCTGGCCGGCATTCCCGGTATCAGCGTGCCCTGCGGGATATCTCCCAACGGGCTTCCCATTGGCCTGCAGCTTCTGGGCCGGCATTTCGACGAGCCGAGCCTTCTGAAAGCCGCCTATAACGTTGAGCAAACCATGGGGGGGGAACGCCGCAGGCCGCCGCTTTGATTTCAGGCAGCCCCGCTCCTCCGCCATCTTTGAACCCGCCGGCAACGCCGGTTTTGTTAAGGAGAAGCCCCATGAGTATCATGCCCGAGGGAGAGGCCCTTCGAAACGCCATCAAATGGATATCCGAAATGCGCCGGGACGCACCGGAAAAATCGCTGCGTGTCCTGATTCAGGAGGCGGGCCTCAAGTTCGACCTCGGCCCCAAGGACGAAGATTTCCTCGCCAATTTTTATGCCAAAAACGAGGACTGAGCCATTATCAGGATTCTACCGGAGATTCTCTCCAACAAGATCGCGGCCGGCGAGGTCATCGAGCGGCCGGCATCGGTGGTCAAGGAGCTGGTGGAAAACGCCCTGGACGCCGGCGCCACCCGGATCCTCATCGAGCTGAAAAAGGCCGGCAAGGTCCAGATCCGGATCACGGACAACGGTATCGGCATGAACCGGGACGATTGTCTGCTGGCGGTGGAACGCTATGCCACCAGCAAGCTCCTCGCGGACGAGGATCTTTTCAACATCAGAACCCTGGGCTTCCGGGGGGAGGCCCTGCCGAGCATCGCCTCCATCTGCCGGCTGACCATCGAGTCCAGGGACAAGGACAGCGAGGCCGGCACCCAGATCCGGATGGCCGGGGGAAAGATCCAGGGGGTCACCGAGATCGGCGCGCCCGTGGGGACGCAGGTGTCGGTTCAGGATCTCTTCTTCAACACCCCGGCCCGCCGAAAGTTCATGAAGTCCGATGCCACGGAACTGGGGCATATCGCCGACGGGGTGGCCCGGACCGCCCTTGCCTGGCCGGGGGTGACGTTCCGGATCGATCACAACGGCAGAACGCTCAAGAACTGGCCCGCCACGGAACCCGAAGCGCGGATCTCGGATGTGCTGGGCGGCCAGACGAGGGGGGCGCTCCACCCCGTCCGAGGCGCCGCGGGCGGGCTCTCCATCGCCGGGTATGCGGCTTCGGCGAGCGTGACCCGCGGCACCTCCCAGGGCATCCACCTCTTTGTCAACCATCGCTTTATCCGGGACCGGACGATTCAGCACGCCCTGATGGCCGGCTACGGCAACCGGCTGATGCGGGGCCGATTCCCGGTGGCCGTGCTGTTCCTTACGGCCCCCTTCGAGCAGGTGGACGTGAATGTGCACCCGACCAAGCACGAGGTCCGGTTCGCGGACCCCCGCACGCTTCATCAACTGGTGCAAACCGCCGTGCAACAGGCCATCGAGACCGCGGAAAAGCCGAAATGGGCCCCCGCCCCGCCGGCACCGGCCTCGGTGGGAGAGGCGCCCGGCTGTTTCACCGCCGCCGGCACGGACCCGCCCGAGACGGCACTGCCGCAGCCCTTGCCAGCCCGTCCCCTGGAGCCGCTTCCGGAACCCGCCCCTCCCCCGCCGGAACAGACCCAGCCCCCCCTGTGGCAGGAGGGCCGTTTTTCAGGGCTGCGGGTGATCGGCCAGTTTCACGACACGTACATCCTCTGTGAAACCCCGGAGAAGGCCCTCGTCCTCATCGACCAGCACGCGGCCCACGAGCGCATCCGCTACGAGGCCCTGTGCCGGGAGGGACAGGGACGGCCCGGGGACATCCAGCGGCTGCTGCTCCCCGAAACGGTCGAGCTGGGGTTCGAGGAGGCCCACGTTCTCCAGAGGCTCCTGGAGGACCTCGATCGGCTCGGTATCGAAATCGCCCCCTTCGGCGGCAACACCTTCGTCATAACGGCCGCACCGGCCATGCTCTCAGGAAGGCAAATGGCGCCCTTTATCCTCGACATCGTCGAGAAGACGGCTCGACTCGGGATCCCATCGGATACCGGCAACACCTTTGACGAGGTCCGCAAGCTGATGGCCTGCCACAGCGCCATCCGGGCCAACCAGCGCCTGACGGACCGCGAAATACAGGCCCTGCTGACGCAGCTCGACGCCTGCGAGGATCCCTCCCACTGCCCCCACGGGAGACCCACCTGGATCCGATACGAGCTGACGGAAATCGAGAAGCTGTTTCGCCGGATCCTCTGAGCGCGCCAGGGGCTTTTCACTGCGTTCCGAGTTCAATCAAACAGGCGATGGCCCTGGCCTGGCGCACGGGCCGGCGCCTGTAACCCCATGCCGCTCCGCGGGGAGGGCGGAGCAGAGACAGCCGGGAAGCCCACAAAAATGTGCCTTCGACAGTAAAAGCCTACAAAAGGGTGGTGCATCGCCCCGTTTGAAAGGGCCCGCCCGATCTTCCATAACCCCGCACTCCACAGTTTCCTCTTGAAATTACAAGTGGATTGCTTGCAAACCCGTCAACAGATCTTCGCCTCTCCCCATCCTTGGCACCGCTTTTGCTGTTCTATGCGGGATATGAACTTCAAGATCCTGTTTTCAGGCTGCGCTGTCGCTCCCCGCAGTATCATCTCCCCTGCTTATCCTTGCCTGAAACACCATCTTGACAGCCTATACCCGCAGCGGCGGCTGCCGCTCAACGAAAGGATGGAAACGATGAAGAAGGCAACCCTGGAAAAAATCTTCGAATATGCGTCCATGCCGCTCCACGGCACCCTCTCCCGGAAACTGAGAAAAGACATCAGTGTCCAGATAAACGAAGAAAAAATTTACACCGCCGCCACCCTCTTTCTGGGCGAAGAGTTCGTCCGGATCACCGAAACGGAAAAGGCCCTGGCCGTCAACACCTATTACGATTGGGAGCATATCACTTCCGTGAGGACCATCGCCAAGCTGCAGGAGTAGCAACCGCCGCCATCTGTCTGCTACCCTGCGGGGATATCGGTTTTCCCAACCCGAAGGGGGGGCAGCCCCGTTGCCCCCCTTGACCCGGGACGTTTGCCTCCCTTACAATGGTTCCGTTCCTGAATCCTGTCGTGCGGCAGAAAGGCAGCATGGGGACCGGGTCTCTAAGTCCGTTCGCATGGCCCTGGCGGCCAGGCGGACACTGCCGCATCCACCCTATGGGCCGTAATCGGGGTTACCGGACCGATGCCTGCATCTCATACCATTTTCCTTCTCATCCTGTGGATCGTCTGGTGCGCGCTTCACAGCGCCCTGATCCGCCCCTTCGTGACGGATTGGATCCGGATAAAATTCCCCCGCGGTTTCAGGTATCACCGCCTCTTCTATAACCTCTTCGCCACCGTCTCCCTGGTTCCGGTTCTTTTCTATACCGTCTCTTCAAGGGGCGCGCCCCTGCTCACCTGGCATGGCCCCTGGCAAATCGTGCCGATCCTGCTGGGGGCTGCGGCCCTGTTTCTTTTCGTGGCAGGCGCGCGGCGTTACGACCTTGCCCAGTTTCTGGGACTGCGGCAAGTAAGGGAAGAAAATGCCTGCAGCGTTCTCACCAGCGATTGCTCCCTTGACACCGGCGGGATTCTGTCCGTCATCCGCCACCCCTGGTACGCCGGCGGCCTCCTCGTCGTCTGGGCCCGGCCCCTGGACCCGAGCGCCCTGTTGACCAACCTGGTGATCTGCGGATATCTTGTGGCGGGTGCGATTCTGGAGGAGGGCAAGCTCAGAGTGCGTTTCGGCCAGCAGTACACGGAGTACCGGCGCCACGTATCCATGTTCTTCCCGTTCAAATGGGCAAAACGCAAACTGCTTCAATTGGGGAGCCGCTGAAATGACCTCAAGACCCGCTGTGGGTGTTGCCGTAATCGTTGTCAAGGATGGCAGGGTTCTACTCGGTAAACGAAAGAACGCTCACGGGGCAGGGACCTGGGCGTTGCCGGGGGGGCATCTTGAATTCAACGAAGCGATCGAAGCCTGTGCCCGGCGGGAGGTTTTGGAGGAGACGGGTCTGCATATCCAGAATATCCGGAACGCGGCTTTCACAAACGATGTATTTATCGAGGAGCAGAAACACTATGTGACTCTCTTCGTCACCGCTGAATACCATCATGGGGATTTGGACTTGAGAGAGCCGCAGAAATGCGAGCGGTGGGAGTGGTTCCGGTGGGACGAGCTGCCGAAGCCGCGGTTTTTGCCCCTTGAGAATCTGCTTCACCAGGGGATCAAAATTGAATTGGGAACCCGGAAGCCGCTAGTGGGGGGACGCGGAAGAGAAAGCCGACCCGGCACAGGCCAAGGAGTTGCTGGACCGGGCACAGGACCGGCTCGAAAAGGCCGGGGATAACGCCTCACAGACCCCATATGGCTATTTCAACGACCTGTCCATGGAAGCAAAAGGGTACCCCCGGTGCAAGACGAATTTAACCATCTGTTATTAAACGGATAAATAAATTGCCATCGCCCACCCGTTTCTTCCTGAATTTTTGCCATAATTGAAGCGGGTTGGTGCGTCACGGATGAATATGAAGATAAGAAACTACATAGGATTGATCCTGGCGGTCTTTTTGCAGGGATTTCCATGGGCGAACCTTTGGGCGGATCAGCCGCCCTGGCCACCGGTGGTGGTGACTCAGGCACGGCATATGAGAGACCGGGGGGATTTGAAAAACCTGATCCGATTGATCGCGCGTATCAAAAACAAAACGTCACCGCCCGCAAATCCCGGAACCCTCGCCTTGCTGGAGGATTGGCTGTGCGAAGCCGGGGACGACCATGAGGATGAAAAACTCGTCCAGCAGGCCGCCGATGCCGGCATCCGGTATGCTGAAAAGGCATTGGCTTCGAATCCGAACACCGCTTGGGGGCACTGGTTGTTGGGCGATCTTTTGGGGAAAAAAATTCCAGGGACTTTTCTAGGAGGGATGCGTTACGGCCCCCACTCGGCCAAAGAACTGGACAAGGCCATGAAACTCGATCCTTCCAGTGCCAATGCCTTTATTTCCAGGGCCATCGGCTATTTCATGACCCCCGGTTTATTTGGCGGCGATAAGCAAAAGGCGATCGAACTCCTGAAAAAAGCCTCCCGCCTGGATCCCGCTCCGGACAGCCCGGATACAGTCCATATCTGGTTGGCGCTGGCTTACGATGCAATAGACAACCCGGCCAAGGCCAAACGAGAGATCGCCCTGGCCCTGCAGCTGAATCCGGGCCGGTTATTCGGCAAGAAGACCTATGATCGGATCATGCACCATGATTGAACGGCACAGCCCGCGGCGGTGGCTCGGCATGGGCGGTGGCCGTCGCCCGGGTCAGTTCTGGATGCCCCTGTGGCGCAATACCCACCCGGAGGCCATCTCTCAGATACTGAAAGAGGATTCGGGTTCCCACAACTTTTTCTAGCCGCTTTGTCCCCTCGAAGGTTTTTGCAAAATATCACCCGCCGTACTATTAAGACGTTTTTTCCAAACGATCTTGATTTGCCACCTTCCGCGCCGCATTTTCCTGATGAGTTCGGAGGTG
>CAYOXD010000039.1:0-1152 GCA_964407825.1 uncultured Desulfobacterales bacterium
AGCCCACCACCCCCTCGTTCATCTTCAGGGAGCGGTCCACCAGGTACTCCGGATCCATGGCCTGGGTCGCCTTCAGACGAATCATGTTGGGAGTGACACTTTCGTCGATGAGCCACAGGGAGCAGATATCCGCGCCGGTCACCTTGGCCGTCACCATGACGATGAGCTTGAGGATATCCTCCAGGTACATCTCCGAGGTGATCGCCTGGCTGATCTTCATGAGTGCCCGGATCAGTTGATCGTAGGATTCCGAGGTATCTTTTAACATGTTGCCTTCAACCTCACCGGGATTGCACCGGGGCTCAGGGGGCATGGGTCCATTATTTACCGCTGACAAATGTGATGAATATCATGACGGCGGCGGTTTTTCAATCCCCTGCGGGAAGGCTCCCCACGGTGAATTTGTTCAGATTGCGCGGGGCAGCCATTCGTTGTGGTAATCGTTGTGGTTGTCGTTTTCGATTCACACCGACTATGTCTGGCTCTGATTCTGGCATGGATGCCGTTTCCCGGCACGATTCCGGATAGGGGTATGAGCACGAAAGCGATTACGACAACGATTTCTATAGGGGGCCTGATTGACAGCAGGTAGTCCCCTGGTCTATCATCTCGTCCATCGCAGGAGCGGGTTTGCCGCTAAAATAACCAGCAAGAGGGATTCGAATGCCCAACTGCCACGGATATCCCCCAATTTCCGATGATTCACACCATTGACATCAAGGTAAGAGGGTACCACCTGGACCTGTTCGGGCATGTCAACAATGCCCGTTACCTGGAATTTCTGGAAGAGGCGCGCTGGGCGGCCTTTGAAAAGACCGTGGACCTCCAGGAACTGGCCCGCAACGGATACGCCTTTACCGTGGTCAACATCAACATCAGCTACCGCCGGCCGGCGTTGATGAACGAGGTATTGCACATTGAAACGGAAGTGACCCAGTGGCGCCGCCGCAGCGCCCTGATTCGGCAGGTGGTGAAACTCCAGGGGACCGATACGGTGGTGGCCGATGCCGACGTTACCTTTGTTGTCGTGGATACCCGCAGGCAGAAGAGTGCCTGCCTGGAAGGAGAGGTGCTGGCGTTTTTCAGCGAGGTGTAAGGGCAGGCTGTGGCGGTGGCATACGCGCTGGTGTCCGGGATGGAAGGCGTAGGGCA
>CAYOXD010000039.1:1252-23472 GCA_964407825.1 uncultured Desulfobacterales bacterium
ATCAGCGTCTCCGCCTCCCGCCGCCGAAACGACGCTGCATCCGCATGGCCGGCCCTCTGCCGCCTGCTCGTCCGCCACCGCCTCGCCATACCGGTCTGCCCGTATCTGCGCGCAGAGTGACGGAATCACCGGTCGTGCGGTTGGTGATTTTGCGCGAAATAAGGTACATACCGCCGTCTTTTCCCTGGGCCTTGGCGCCTGTCGCCTCGATCTCGTCCTCGGGCCGGATGGGGATCCCCCGATCGGACCAGTACCATTCCGGAGCCGCGATCACCCGGATCTCGTTGCTTCCCTGGCGGACGATCAGGGTGACATGCCCCCTGTCCCTGTCTGTGACGACGGAAACGACCTTTCCCCTAACCGTTGTGACCGTGTTGAGGTCATATCCCCCGTCGAAATCGAGGCCGCTCTTTCCCCGGTCATCCCCGAATCCCCAGAACCCCGCGGCACCATCGGCCTGAAGCAGAATCGTGGGCAGAAATATGCATATGGCGGCGAAAAAACGGCCTGATTTCATTTAAAACGCCTTACTTGGCCGGAGAGCCGTATCCGGTCCCGTCCATGGGTCTGGTGGTGTTGCCGGTCCCATCGCCCGGGCCGAGAGTTCGCCTGGCGCCCTGTCCGGCCCCCCGACGGGTCGAACCGGAGTTAAGCCTCGAACCTGTCTGGGATTGCTGTTGGCTCTGGGCCCGGGTCCTGACCTGCGTGGTGGTGGAATTTTGCAGACAGCTTCCGTCCCGCTTCTGCAATCTCATTCCCGCGCCCTTCCCGCCCCCGGCGCCTCCGCCGCCCCGCGCGAACACCTCGCCCGAGAACGAAATGGAACAGATTACCACGAGTGCCGCGATTGCCAGTTTCTTGACTTTCATGGTGGATCCTCCTTTTTTTTGGTTTTCTGCCAAAGGAAGATCAAACTTCATGCCAAGCGCAAAAATATAGTATAACCAAAACAGATTGCTTAACTTAATGCCATGCAAGGCCCGGGGCCAAACGATAGCCAGGTGCAGGATCTGCACGATTGGTGAATGTTTTGCACCTGTTTCATCTGCCGTTGACAAGACCGTATTCCTTCAGGCGGTACTGAAGGGTCCTTTTGGATATGCCAAGTTCCTGGGCCGCCTTGCGCCGGTTTCCCTCTGTTTTTTCCAATGCCCTGAGGATGGCCTCCCGCTCCAGGTCCTTCAGGTTTTCTCCGGGCACCTCCCCCCGGCGGCGGGAAAGGTCGGTCACAACCTCGGGCAGGTCACCTGCTTCGATGATCTCCTTACCCAGAATGACGGCCCGCTCGATTACATTTTGAAGCTCCCTGATGTTGCCTGGCCAGCTGTATGCCCGTAGTTTTTCCATGGCCTCTTGCGAAATACCCTGTACTTTCTTCCCGGTCTGTTCAGCGAATCGACCGACAAAATACGCTGACAGGTGCGGCAGGGCGTCCTTGCGTTGTCGCAGAGGCGGCAGGCGGATGGGAAAAACGTTCAACCGGTAGAAAAGATCCTCGCGGAACCGCTTCTCTCGTACCGCTTCTTCCAGGTTGCGGTGGGTGGCGGCAATGATCCTGACATCCGCCCTGATTTCCCGGGTTCCCCCCACGCGCTCGAACTTCCGCTCCTGTATGACCCGCAGCAGCTTGGCCTGCAGGGAGAGCGGCATATCACCGATTTCATCGAGGAAAATGGTCCCGCCCCGGGCGAGTTCGAATTTACCCCGCTTTGTCTGAACCGCTCCAGTGAAGGCGCCCCGCTCATGGCCGAAGAGCTCGCTTTCGAGGAGGGACTCCGGGATGGCCGCGCAGTTGATGGGCACGAAAGCGGCATCTCGACAGGGGCTCAGCATGTGGATGCGCAGGGCTATCAGCTCCTTACCCGTGCCGCTCTCCCCGAGGATGACCACATTGGCTGGCGTGGCGGCCACGTTTTCAACCAATGCCTTTATGCCGCCCATGTTCTTTCCGGAGAAGATCAGCGATTCGGGAGGCAGGCCCTTTGCCCCGGTCTTCTTCTTCGATTCGGAGCTCGGCTCCCCGCGCCTTTTTTCCAGGGTTTTACGAACCAGCACCCGGAGGCTCTCGGGGTCCTTCAGCGGTTTGGTGATAAAATCGGAAACCCCCTCCTTCATGGCCGCGACAGCCTCTTCGATGGTGCCGAAGGCGGTCAGCAGGATAAACGGCGGGACCGTTGCCTCCGAGCTGAGGCGCCGATAGAGTTCGAGGCCGCTCATGCCGGGCATTTTAAGGTCCGATAGAATCAGGTCGAAATGCTCCCGCCGGACCAGCTCCAGCCCCCTGGAGCCGTTTTCCGCCTCGAATACCGCATATCCCTCCCTGCGGAGGATGGTATTCAGGAAACTTCTGAATACGGTGTCATCTTCGATGATGAGGATTTTTTCCATTTTTTTTATGCCTCGCTGCTTCAGGCCCTCCTCACGCGATCTGCATCGGAAAAAACCATTGAAATAGTAGACTATTCCTGCGGTTCTTACCGATGCAGATCACGCAACCATGACCCAAATCAGCGGCCCTAAAATGCAACGTTATTGTTGCGCGGACCCTGAGGGGTCTTTGCAGGAAACGTTATCCTGAAGGTCGCCCCGTGTCCGGGAAAACTTTCTGCCGTAATTTCGCCGTCATGATCTTCACTTATTTTTTTGCAGAGGGCCAGTCCCAACCCCGTTCCCCGGGCCCGGGTAGTGAAAAAGGGATCGAAAATATGGCGCAGATCGCGGGGATCGATGCCGTTGCCCGTGTCGGAAACCAGTATCTCTATTTTGCCCTGGAGCCGCTGCCCCCTTATTTCCAGTTTCCCGCCGCCGGGCATTGCCTGCAGGGCGTTTCTGAAGAGGTTGAGAAATAACTGCTCGAGACGATCCTGGTTGCCCGTGACCATGAGAGGAGAGGCCAGGGACAGCGCCAGGGTGACGGAGGCTTTTTCCGCTTCAGGGGAAATCACCGCCAATGAGTGCTCCAGCACGGTTTGCAGCTCCACCCGTTCCGATGAGCGCCTGCCTGCGTGGGTCAGGGCCAGGAGGTCGTTGACCATCTCTTCAAGTCTCAACACCTGGCGCACAATCAGCCCGGCAAATTGCCTGTCTTCTCCGGCAGCTGTTTTTTCAAGCAGAAGTTGGGCGTATCCTTTTAGTCCGGCAAGCGGATTTCTGATTTCATGGGCAATGACCGCGCCCATTCGTCCCAGCTTGGCCAGATGTTCGTTTCGAGCCATCTCCCTTCTGTGGGCCTCCTCCCTCAATGCAAACCTGTGGAGGAAAAGACCCATGGCCCATGCCGCCGCCATCAGGGAGACCAACACGGCCAAGCCGATATGCGCGGATCTGACCACGTTGTCGGTACGGTAGGTGTGGAGAGCCAGGCGGAGCGCCAGCGTTCGGCCCTTGACATGAATGGGCGCGTTGGACTCGTATACCTTCTCGCCGGTGCCCAGCCTCACCCGCGCCCCGGAAAATTCGCCCCTGCTGAAAACCGGCTCGAACCTGCGGTCCGCGATCCTATCGCCGATGAGCGCGCGGTTCGAATGAAAGAGGATGTCGCCTTTGGCGTCCAGGATCGCGAAATAGGCCATATCCGGAGACCGGAAATCCTCGAGGTTCCGGAACGAGGGATCTCTGGCAGAAATGGATTCCACCGCCGCCGAAAGGGAAAGGGCGAGCCCCCGAAGGTTTTCACCCGCCATTGCGACAGCGGTCCGGCTCTGTTCCGCCGCAAACCAGATGAGTGCCACCGACAGGGCTATCCCGGCAAAAAGCGAGCCCGCGGCAGTGGACAGATATGGTTTTCGCGTCTTATTCATGGGAGGCTCTTGAAAACCTGCCAACCTCCCGCTCGATCGCCCTCAAGCCCCCCTTGCCCGGGCTCAAAGGGCGAATTTGGCGCAAATCCTGTCGCACAGAAAAGATCCGATGGGGATGGCGGAGGTGGCGGCAGGAGAGGGTGCGTTGCAGACATGGAGCGAGCGAGGGGTTTCGGCAAAAAAGAAATCGTGAACCGGAACGCCGGATTTCACAACGGCCTGGGCCCGGACCCCGGCCGGGCAGGGCCGCAAATCGGCCATCGTCAGCCCGGGGCAGTACTTTCGCACCCGCTCGAGATAGCCACGCTTGAAAAAGGAGTCCCTCATTTCGCCCATTCCGGTCCTGAAATTGGCCCGCATCAGCTTCCAGAAGCCCTCAAAGGTCAGCATCTCCAGTGAATCCCGCAGGTCCAGGTTAAAGCGGGCGTACCCTTCGCGCTTCCAGCCCACCACGGCATTGGGCCCCACGGTCACGGACCCGTCGATCATCCGGGTCAGGTGGACCCCCAGGAAGGGCAGCTCCGGGTCAGGGATGGGATAGATCAGATGGTTGACGATCCGGTTGTGGCGGGCCGCCAGCCGATAGTATTCACCGCGAAAGGGGATGATGCGAAAGTCGATCTCAAGTCCCATCATGCGTGCAATCCGATCCGCCATCAGCCCGCCGCAGGCAACGAGGTAGCGCGCAGATAGACGCTGGGCGCCCAGATGGATTGTCACGGTGTCCCGGCCCTCTTTCAATGCAGAGACCGCCGCCGCGGTTTTCACGGTTCCCCCCAGGGCCGAAAACCGCTCCGCCATTTTCTGCGTGATCATGGGGTAATCGGTAATGGCGGTGGCCGGCACCAGCAGCGCCCCCAGGCCGGTAATGCGGGGCTCCGCTTTTCGCAATGCCTCACCCGACAGGCGCTGGGTCTCGATGCCGTTTAGACGGCAGCGTTCTTCCAGAGCGCCCATGCGCCCCATTTCCACTTCGTTTGTGGCCACCAGCAGTTTGCCGCACTGCCGCACGGGAATCTCATGCTCCCGGCAGAATGCCAGGGTCGCGGCCGCCCCGCGTTTGCAGAAATCGGCTTTCAAGCTGCCGGGTTGATAGTATACGCCTGCATGAATGACGCCTGAATTGTGACCGGTTTGATGCCGGGCCAGCAAGGGCTCCTTTTCGAGAAGAGCGATGGCGGCACCGGGATAGCGCTGCTGCAACTGCCAGGCGGTGGAAACGCCCACGATGCCGCCACCGATGATCACGACATCGTAAGGGGGCCGTTGACCCAATACACGCCGGGGGCTGCATAGGGATGGTGAACGCTCCCTGCACTCGGCCATGGGTCACTCATACAGCGAGGTGGGGACCAGATGGACCTGCACCCCTTGAACACCGGGCACCTTGAGGGCCAGTTCCCTGATCTCTTCGACGATTTCCGGCTCCAGGGACCCGGAGGCCTGAACGTGGACCATGGCCACCCCCCCATCGGCGACAACCTTGATTTTGGGATAGTGGTCCACAACGGCAGCCCGGACGCGGGCCGCCAGCGTCAAATCATCCAGAGCCCGCTGTGACTCCGGCGTGGCTTTGAATTGCGCCCGCGCCGCGGTCTGGCAAATGAGATCGACCGCATCATCCACCTTCAGTTTGTGGATATGAATGACCAGGTCATACAGGCTGGAATCACGGGTGTCCACCCCGTAGAGCTTTCGGCTCCATTCACGCCGCTCATGGTCGTCCTTTTCCAGCCGCGCCGCGGCTTGCTCGCGAGAGACGCTCTCTCTTTCCATCTCCATCTTCACGCGCGCCTCGAAGTCGGCGATAATGCGAACTTTCAGGACATGAGCGATGTGCCTCACGAAAAAATGGCCTGCCAGGCCGTGATACACCACGTTGTCTTGTTGAAAATGTTTCAGTATTTCCGATGAGATATACGCAAGGTAGCGCTCTCTGCTGAAGGTAAACCGCTCGAAGATGGAGGGGGCATCATGCAGGGCACGAGTCAATTTCAATTCCGGGATATTGAAGTCTTCCGAGGCCTCCAGAATCACTTCACGTGAGACACTCTGGTAGTTCAATCGTTCCGCCACCTTTTCCGCGACCTCTTGCCCCTTGGAATAGGAACCTTTGGAGATAGTGATGATAGCCATGGGTTTTTCACACTCCGTTCATTATGGATACTGTTGAACCACTTAATGATGGCCGCCCTTTTTCTTGAAAATGACCCCGGTAAGCAGCCCGGCGCCCATGGCGATGAACACCGCCATAAATCCATACAGGACCATATGGGTACGCGCCATCGAGGCCAGGAAGGCTGGAAAACCAATCACCTTGACCTGCAGCGGAGCGCATTGCCGTTGGACCACCCGGCCGTTTTGAACCGCAAAGAGGCAGACCCGGTAGGTTCCGGGAACCACCCGGGGCGGAATTGTGAATACCGCTTCAGCCCTGTTTCGGCCGTCATTGGAGGGCGTGAGGGTCACCCCCTGCGGGTCGACGCCATAAACCCCTTGACTCTTTTTCAACCTGATGAACTCTCGAAACAATCGCTCATCAGTCGACTCCTTGAACAATGCCCCGAAGGAGATTTTCTGCTTGAGCGCCTCGTAGCCCCATCGCGGGTGCGCGCTCGAAGCGGCAATGGGCTCGGGGCGGCTGCTTTGGAGCAGATAAAAGCTGGGGGCGCCCTGCACATCCACCTCTCCGACATTCATCCATAACTCCCAGCGCTTGCCTTTACGCATCAGATCTTCAACACTGGTCTTGCCGAGAATTTCTATCACCGCATCGGATCCCCTGGGGATCTCACCCGATACGGTCAGTCTGGCACCGGCGAAAAAAACCCCGATCTTAACCGCCGACGGCCTGATCTGAAGGTTATCAGACGCGGCCCAACCCAACGGTGGTATGCCCATCAGCAGAAAACCCGCCACCAATCCGACGACCCACCGCCCCTGTCCAAATCGATCGGCCATATCAATGCCCCCCTTTGACATCCAGCATGAATTCAGGGGGCAAAATGAGTCCGAAGAAAATCTTCAACATCACCAGGAGGATAACAATCGCCAACAGAATCCTCAATTGCTCGGCCCGCAACCGGGCACTGAAGCGTGCCCCGAATTGCGCCCCGATGCTGGAGGCCACCAGGAGGATAAGGGCCAGTTCCAGATCCACCACGTGATTGGTCACGGCCTGCATGATGGTCACGTTGGAGCACAGAAACGCTTCCTGGAAAAGATTCGTGCCCACCACCAGGTGCATGGGCATCCGCAGCACATAAAACATGAGCGGGACCATGACGAATCCGCCGCCCAAGCCCATGATGGCTGCGAGGGTCCCCACAAATAATCCCACCGCCAGGGGCATCAGGGGGGATATGCGCACACCGGATTTCTCGAAATGCATCTGCCATGGAAGCATGCGCCCCAGGCGCACGTACAGGGGCGACTTCGAAGCCGCCGCGGGGGACATGTCGTCCTCATCATCGGGCCGCCTGCGCAGACTCTGGAGGCTTTCGACAAACATGTAGGAGCCGACTATCCCCAGCATCACCACGTAGGTAACCTTTATAAAAAACGATGCAGACCCCAGGTGGCGAAGGATCTTGATAATCTCTACGCCGATACTGCCCCCCATAAAGGCACCGGCGAGCAAAAAGAGTCCCATCTTGACATCGACATTGCCCATCCGGTAGTGCGCAAAGGTGCCCGATGCGGTGGCGGCGACGATCTGATTGGAATCGGATGCGGCCGCAACCGTAGGGGTAATACCGATCATGATCAGCAGGGGGGTCATCAGAAACCCGCCCCCTACCCCGAATAGACCAGAGAAAAACCCGACCCCGCCTCCCAGACCGAATAGCCACACCATATTGATACTGTGCCGCGCTATCGGCAAATAGAGTTTCCAATGCATAAAGACGAATCCCAGCTAAGTTTCAGGAGTTAAAACATAAGCACGTTCAGCCTTCCCGGGTGCCCTCCGACGCCAACGGCGGAGGCGGCAACAGAATCAAACCCCACTCAGGTTGACGCAACATGTGTAAAGAAAAAAATCGTATCGGTCAAATACGATCATGATCTTATGATTTTGATTTTAATCCATCATCCCAATGTGAATGACACCGTAGCGCCCTGCCCCTTGACGCTGTCGGCCCATATGCGGCCCCCATGGCGCCGGATAATCCGTTCCACTATGGCGAGTCCTATTCCCGTGCCCTCGAACTCAAGATCGGAATGCATCCGATGGAAGGGCCAGAACATTTTGCCGGCATGTTGATCATCAAAGCCGGCGCCGTTATCCTTGACGTAATAAATCACCTTGCCGTCCTCGGCTGTTGCTCCGAATTCTATGCGGGCGCTTTCGGTTTTGGAAGTGAACTTCCAGGCATTGTTCAACAGGTTTGTCATGGCGATACGAATCAGCTGCTTGTCGGCATATGATGATAAGCCCTCCTGGATATCCACCTGAACATTTCTCTTTGGCTCGGCATTGCCCAACTCGGCTGTAATGGACGCTGTAATCGCGCTCAGATCCACTGTCACCCGTGCCATCTCCTGTTTCGAGATTCTGGACAGATGGAGGAGGGCCTCGATTATCTGGCTCATCTTCACAACGCCTCCATAGATGCGGTTGAGATAATCTCTGCCCTTGTCATCGAGTTGATCCTGCCCTTCTTTCTGCAAAATCTGAGAGAAGCCTGCTATGCTCCGAAGGGGAGCGCGAAGGTCGTGGGAAACTGAATACACAAAGAATTCCAGCTCACGGTTCGACGCCTCCAGTTCCTCATTCTGCCAGTTCAGATTCTCATTCAGGTTCTGGATCTTCTCCTCAAACCGCTTCTGCTCCGTCACGTCCGTCAGCGTTGCCACAGCCCCCCTGACATGACCGTTTTCGTTGAGCAACGATGAGGCGTTCACGGAGATAAGCCTTGTCGATCCATCGGCGAATACATGCTCGACCACCTCACCGCGGATATCGAGCTTTTCCTGGGCAGCCCGCTGCATCGGCCATTCCGCCGGTTTTAACTCGCGCCCCGAGCGAAATGCTTTGAATGGAAGGGGCCCCGGCTGGGATTCATCGTATTGAAACGGTTGCCCCGGCTCGAGTCCCAAAAGAAGCGCCCCGGCGCTGTTGAGGGTCATGTTGCAACAAGTGGAATCATTGGCGACAACGATTCCGATGGGGGCCGTCTCGAAAACGGTCTGCAATTCCGCGACACGTTGCTTAAGGGTCAGATTCAACAACGAAATCTCTTCTTCCTGCCTCTTTTTCGCCGATATATCCCGGATAATGGTCGATGCCCCTATAATCTTGCCCTGGGCATCACGAACGGGTGAGGCGGACAACGACGTCCACATGTGGGTGCCATCCTTGCGGATGCGTTCGGTTTCGAGCACATCCACGGCCTTGCCCTGCGCCAATTTTCCGAGAATGTCCTTTATCTCTTTATGCTTGGTCACGGGAACGAGACAGGTGATCGATTTCCCGATCATTTCTTCTTCAGTAAAGCCGTAAAGGGACTCGGCGCCCTTATTCCAGCTTGTGATGATTCCATCGAGGGTCTTGCTTAGAATCGCGTCATGGGACGACTTCACAATGGCCGCATATCTTTCAATACGCTGCTGGGCCCTTTTCAGCTCCGTAACATCCGAAAAGGTGACAACGAGGCCCTCTATTCGATTGTCCTGGGTTCGATAGGGTTGTATCCGGCGGGTATACCACTTGTCGTCATCGCTCAATACTTCGGCGGCCTCGGGGACGAGCGTGTCGAGAACCCTTCTTGCATCTTCAAAGAGCTTCTCGTCGCTGAATTTTCTTGAAATGTCTTCGAGCGGCCGTCCGATATCCGATGGAATCATGCGCAAAAGTTCCGTTGCCGCCGGTGTAAACCGCTTGATCTTGAAATCGGCCGATAAAAATATGGTGGCGATGTTGGTGCTTGTCAGGAGATTGTTCAGGTCATCGGTGGTAACCTCGAGGTCCTGCACCTTGTCCTGGAGCTGACTGTTGAGGGTTGAGAGTTCTTCGTTGAGTGATTGGAGCTCTTCTCGCGAGGTTTCCAGTTCCTCGTTCGTCGACTGAAGCTCCTCATTCATCGACATGACTTCCTCGTTGGAGGCCTTGAGCTCTTCATTCGAGGTCTCCATCTGCTCGATCGTGGATTGCAACTCCTCCCTGGATTGTCTGAGTTCATCCTCAAGTCTTCGTATCACCGATTCCTCGGAAATCTCGTCCAATTGGTCCGGATAGGCCGTATCAATTTTCGGTTCGTACTCGAAGCTGACGAGAAAAAGCCCTTTCTCATTTCCGCCTTCCGCAACGGGAGAAACGGTCAATCGTACCGTTCGTGCAGTTTCGGCCTGGGTAAGACGGATTCCGCCCATGACGAATTCCCGGTTCTCCATTCCCGCTTTGTGCAAGGCGGTTCTCAGCTTCGGCCGCAACACCGGTTCGGCCATTTCCAGGACGTTGTCGGTGTGCAAGCCTTCGGGAATTGATAAAAAATCTTTTGTCGAACCCGAAACGAAGAGGGTTTCGTAGTTGTCATTGACCAGTACCGATGGGGGGGTGAACCTGTTGATCAACTGCGTCTTGGCAATATCTGCAAACCGCACTGCCGGCGTTGCCACCAGTTTATACATCGCCTGGCCTGCCGCTCGTCCCGTGTCCAGACCGAGGGGCAGGTCCACCGGCATCCTGCGGACCGAGCCTTTTTGCTGATACACCCTCCATTTTTTTGACATGGTATCGAAAAGTCCTGTCATCTGGCCGATGCTTTCGGCGTTGCCGAGCAGGAGATAGCCACCGTTGCGAAGGGCAAAATGAAACATGCTGATGATCTTCTTTTGCAGCTCAAGCTGGATATATATCAAGACATTGCGGCAGCTGATCATGTCAAGCCGCGAGAAGGGCGGATCACTGATGAGATTCTGGGGTGCGACGACCACCATCTCCCGGAGACGCTTGGCGACCTGATAGGATCCGCTGTCCCTCCGGGTGAAGTAACGGTTGAGCCTCTCGGCGGAGACCTGTTCGGCAATGTTTTCGGGATAGACGCCGCGTCTGGCCACATCGAGGGCCTCCCTGTCGATATCGGTGGCGTATATCTGGATCTGGCATTCCCGCTTTCTTCGGTCCGCCTCCTCCAGGAGCAGGATGGCAAGGGTATAGGCCTCCTCGCCGGTTGCACAACCCGGCACCCACACCCGTGCCGGTTGATTCTCGCCGCATCGGTCTATCAATTTTGTCACCACGGTCGAGTTCACATACTCCCAGACCTCGGGTTCCCGGAAAAAGTGGGTCACGCTGATCAGCAGATCCTTGTCCAGGGCTTCGATCTCTTCCGGATGTGTTTCTATGTACGCCAGATAATCTTGAATCTCGCGGAGGTGATTTATGGTCATCCTGCGCTGCAACCGCCGGATGAGGGTATTGCGCTTATAGCAGCGGAAATCGTGTCCCGTCCTCACATGCAGGAGCATGAAGATCTTTTTCAGTCTCTCCTCGGCGCCTATCAGGAGGGGATCCCCGCCCCTGCCGATGGCGATGGAATGTTTCAGGTAACCGATCAGGGCAGAAGGGATTTGTTCCACCGGAAGGATATAATCCACAAGTCCCGTCATGATCGCGCTCTTGGGCATGCCATCGTATTGGGCCGTTTCAGGATCCTGAGCGACGGCAAGACCGCCATGGACCTTGATCTCCTTAATGCCAAGGGTCCCGTCGGAACCTGTGCCGCTCAGGATGATGCCGATGGCGTTTTCCTGCTGGTCTACGGCAAGCGCCTCCAAAAAGGTATCCACCGGCAATCTCAGCCCTCGGCGCGCAATGGGTTTGCTCAAAAGGAGAATCCCATCTTTTATCGTCAATGATGTATTCGGCGGAATGATATGTATCCGATTGGGCGCCACCGGCATTCCGTTCGAAATCTGTACCACTTTCATGGTGGTATGGCGGGCTAGAAGCTCCACCATGAGGCTTTCATGGGTTGGATCGAGGTGCTGGATCAGCACAAAGGCCATGCCGCTGTCGGGCGGAGTGGCGCTGAAAATTTTCTTGAGCGCTTCGAGGCCTCCTGCGGAAGACCCGATACCGACGATGGGGAAATGACGCCCGGCGGCATCGCTTTCGTCAGGACCGTTCACCTTTTGCGGAACCTTCGGCGGCGATTTTCGGCGCCGTCGGCCCGTTGTTGCCTTCGTTTTTCTTTCCCCCTCGTTCCCGTTAACCATAGCAGCCTCCAGCATGAATGCTTATCAGCCCCCCATGCTACCCTTTTCAATGGGTTCAGGCAAGTTGTTTGCTAAGATACTGGAAACTGGCATGATAGAAAAAAACACGGTCAAAAAAAGCAGAGGGCCTATCTTCATCTGAAACCCCTGGCGTGTGTCCATCCACAAATAGGACAATTTTTATGGGTTCAAGGGGCGAACATGGAAAATCATCGGCTTTTCTGCTCGAAATCTATCCTGCCGCTTTGATAACGGTCAGTTTGAGCGTCGCATTAACGGCTGCCGTCGAGGCCTTCTCAACCGGTCCCGGGGCCCCTAATGCCACCCGCGTATCGCTTAATCCGTAAGTCGCCATGAGTTCGTTTTGAATGGCTTCGGCACGCGTTCTGGCAAGATCCTTGAGATCGGTGTCCGGGAGTGGTTCAAGCCTTACCAATTCTTTGAACATCGCCTCATAAAAGGCGGTATCCTTGCTCGCCATACCGATAAGCGACATGGCGAAGTTGGCCCTCTGGGCCTTCCTGCCGGTTGTTTTTTCATACTTTGTCACAAAATCGGAGACCGCGTTGCCGCCGCTTCGCATGACCAACAGTTTTTCCAGCGCTTTCTGCGTCGCTGCACGGTCGAAGGCGATCGGTCCCGGTTTCTCGCCGGCGGCAAGCGTCATGCCCGTCTGCTTTGCAAGCGCACGCCGAGCGCGCTCGGTTCGCAATGCCTTGCCGTCCGCTTCGGGGTCGAAACGGCCCTCCACGACCAACTTCAGCTGCGGTCGTTTCTTAAGGGCTTCGGAAACCGCCTTTAACTTTTCCAGCTCCGGCGGCAGCAGGCGGTCGCTTCCCGGATCGAATGCGATGGCATTCATTTGCTGGCCCTTGCCGCCAAAAAGACCGGCCAGCGCCCGAAATGGCGCCGTCGCGATCTTGGTGATCAGGTTGACGAACGCCTGCCAGACGACATGACCGTAACTGAATTTAGGGTCGTCCATATTGCCATGTACCGGCACGGCCACATCGATTTTACCGTCGGCATCGGTAAGCAGCGCGATGGCCAGGTCCAGCGGCAGTTTCATCGCGCCGGGCGCCTCGACCCGATCACCGAGCGTGAACTTGTCCAGCACCACCTTGTTTTCTCCTAAAAGCTCGCTGTTGCGGATGTTGTAGTGCAGGTCGAGATTCAGCTTGCCTGAGGCGATTTTTCGTCCGGCGAATGTGGCGCTGTACGGGGTGAACGACGTCATGACGACATTGCGGAACAGCACGGAAACATCCGTGAACGCTTTGGGCGTGAAGGGGCTCAAGGTGCCGGTCACCTTGGAAAGGCCATAGGGGGCTACCCGGCCACCAAAACTGACTTCCGCGCGGCTCGTCCGCCTGGAGGAAATGCCGGTGACACTGCCGCTGAAATCGGTGATCCGGGTGGAAAAGGGCAGGACCAGACTCATGTCGGCGAAATCGACATCCCCTTTTTCCACACGAACCCGGCCGATTTCCACCGGAAAAGGGGGCCGGCTCTTGGACGCTGTGGCGGCCGGAATATTCCCGGCCTGCGGGTTCTTTCCGGTGCCGGTTTCATTCGCGCGCTTCAGGGCCTTGGCCAGGTTCACGCTGCGGTCCTTAAAGATCACGACCTTGGCCCCGGGTTCCAAAAGGGTTACCGTATCGATCCGCAAACGGTCGGGGGACAGCCCGAACCGCAGCCCATTGGCGGACATCTCCTTCCATTCGAGAAACCGCTCTCCGGTATCGGCCTCATTCAGCCTGAGCCCGCTCAGGCCCAGGGTACCGGCAGCGCGCAGTTGCGGTCCTGATTTTCTGGAAAGATAATCCATCCGGATCGAGGCGGAGAGATTACCAGATTCGAGGGCGAGAGAGGTGAACCGGGTTACCACCGGGTGGAGCGGCTCGATGCTCAATCCGGATAACTTCAGGCGAGCTTTGAGATGATCGCCGCGCTGGCTGACCTGCCCGCTGACGGTTACCCGCCCCCCCTGCGCGACATCCAGGGATGTATCAAAGTCGATCGGCGTCTTTTTGTCATTGGTGAGATTTTTCACCGATGCGCGGATATCTTTCAGATTATAGGCAACCTCCTGGGGGAACGTGCGATCCCGGAGGGCTACGGCAAAGTCGTCCAGCCTAAATGTGCCGAGCCGAAACGCCCAGGGCCTGCCTTCACTCCGAGTCTCTCTTTCGGGTTGCGTAACTTCTCGCCCATTGGATTCCCGCTCCCCTGCTCCGAGCAGTTCCACCTGGCGAATCCGCCCGTCTTTGTCGCGATCCACGCGGGTTTTCCCGCCGGCCGCCGTCACCTGCGCGATGGTTATGGTGCGGCCGCCGACATCGATATGACCGTCATCGAGCGCCAGCGTATCCAGGGAGAAGAGCGGATTGGCGGCACCTGCTTGCGAAAGCGCGATGTCGCTTAGTTTCACCTTCAGGCCATCCACCATCGCCTTGAGAGGGCCGGGGCCGGCCTCAGCCGATGCAGTTAACGCCATTTCCAGCCCACCGACGGCGATCGACAGGGGGGCGGCACGGCTGCGATGCAGCGCGTTCAAAGGGGCCCGCTTCCGTTTTTCCGTGAGGACAAGGTCCTTTAGAGCGAAAAGCGTATCCTGCAATATCAGGTGCGGCGTTCCCTTTCGATAATCGAAATGGTAGCGGGTGCTGAAGTTCATTTCACCTTCGGGCTCGGAAAGATTCAGTTTATCCTGGACGAACTTCCATGCGGTGGCCAGCTTGAAGCCGGTGATGCGCACCTTGCCGGCGGAAAAGACCGGGTGCAGAGAGATTTCACCGCGCCATCCAACCACACCGCCTCCGGGAAGATCGGCCTTGATGGCGTAAGGACCTTTCCGTTCGGGGAGTGTAGAAATCTCATTGAACTTGAGGTTGAGAGGAGAAAAGGTTTCCGAAGCAGGGGTGGGATTGGATTGGTCGCTGAAAGTGAGGCTGCCGTCTACGATCTCGGCGTGTTGCAGCAAGAGACGCAGCAGGCCTCGGTCGGAGGGGGCGGCGGGGGTCCCGGACTTGGGAAAGCTGTCGGCCAGATCGGCGAAATTGAGGCGGCCGTTTGGCTGGATCTCAGCATACACCGATGGCCTTTCGATGCGAATATCGGCAAACGTCCACGCCCAACGGAAAAGACTCGAAAGCTGGAAGTCCACGAACAGCCTGCCGAAGCCGATAATGGGGCGATTGTCCCTTTCCCGGAATTTGAAGTCTTTGACCTCCAGGGTAAAGAGAAACGGGTTGATGCGGACCTCCGCAATGGACGCTTTCCGTTTGAGCGTCTCTGCGGCGTAATGGGTCACATAGCGTTTCACCATCCAGGGCGCTAAAAAAAAGCCGAGCAGCGCATACACCGCCACTGCAAAAACACCGCCCAACAGCCAACGGTTGAGAAGCACCCGCCGCCATCGGCCGGGGGCTGCATCCGCATCACTTGTGTCAATCGTCCGATCCACCATGGCCCTCGTCTTTCCTCACGCGCCGTAAACGGATGAGTTCTGATGAATGATTCTCTCCAAGAGAATACGCTCTTCAGTCGTTCCGGCAAGAAATGAGAAGGGATATCCTCCGCGTATCCAGAGGTCTTGAATACTGTCTTTGCCCGTTTCCATGGAATTAACACCCGACAATTCGCGGTGCGCTTTTTGCGTCCGCTGAATTTAGGGGGTGCTATCATGCGAACGAATATTGTAATAGATGACAAACTTATACATGAGGCCATGACTCTCAGCAACTCAAAAAACGAAAAAGGCTGTTGTTGAGTCCGGACTCAAGCTATTGGTTCAAATAAAAAAACAGGAACAAATTAAAAATCTACATAGATACAAAGTACATTTTTTGTACAAATTGAACAATTTATACAATTGAGGTGTAAGCGATGCTCAATAAAATTACAACAGCAGATGATAGAAAGAAATTCTCAAATATTATTAACAGAGTAGCCTTCGGTAACGAAGCGTTTGTTTTGACTCGACGGGGCGAGCCAATTGCCGCATTAGTATCAATGAAGGAACTCAAACTATTGCAAGAACTGGAAGATCAAATAGATATTGAAGATGCCTGGAAGGCCAAGAATGAGCCTGGTGACCCGATACCTTGGGAAGAGTTAAAAAGGGAACTTGAATTTTGAGTTACCGAATAGAGTTCAAGACCTCTGCAGCGTAATCGCTTAAGAAGATCCCTAAAGCTGACCGAATACGCATAGCGGAAAAGATTGATACCTTTACAGAAAATCTGCCGAATCCGGATACAACTAAAAAAGCGGCCAGCGCTTTAGAAAATATCCCGTATGTTTCCATCTTACCCCCCCTAATGGCAAAGACGGCCCCTCCCGACTGCCTTGCCGGCGAACAATTTCCACCTAAACCAAAATCCGATGACAGCCGATATAGGTAGTGTCCATCCAGAAATAGGCAAATTGGGTCGAGATCAAGGCGCACGAAAAATTTAACCGCAGGCATATGGTTGATATTCCAAGGATTAAATTTTACGCGCAACGCAGATATCGGGCAAATTGGCCATTTCTGGATGGACACTAGGTAGAATATCCCCTGAAAAGAGAAATCATCGCATGGCGGTTCAACATATTATCCCGACACTTCTCGGAGTGCTCTTCCTGCTGCTGGCAGGCGCGTGGCGGCTGATCCGGCGGGCCGGGGGGCGGCGTCCCGCCGGGCTTCGGACGGCCGCCAGCCAGATGGCCTGGATCGTTGCCGCCTTGCTGTTTCTGATGGCGATCGGGGCGGACGTCTGGATTGGGCTTAACCGCGTGGAACAGCAGACCCGAAAGGGCGTCGGTGAAATGCTGCGCGTCGTTGCCCGCACGACCCAAGGGGTTGTTCACACATGGATCAACGGTGAGAAGAATCACGTGGAGCAGTTTGCGCGCCAGCCGGCGATGACCACCGCGGTCGAGGCGCTGCTGCGAACCCCCCGGACCCGCGAGCATCTATCGACCAGCCCGGCCCTGGTCAAGTTGCGGCAGTACTTCCAGGATCTCGGCGAAGCCCACGTTCACGAGGGCTTTTCGGTTATCGCGCCGGATTTCACCACCATCGGCGCCATGCGTGATGACACCCTGGGGCGGCAAAGCCTGATCGGCCAATATCAACCGGACCGGCTGAAGAGGGCCTTTTCGGGCCTGACAATCTTCATCCCGCCCGTGTTCTCCGATGGGCCGATGGCCGACAGGGCGGGTCGGCGAGGCGCCGCATGGCCCCTCCTGTTTATCGCCTCACCGATGCGGGACCGAAACGGTACTGTCATCGCGGTCGTGGCCTTTCGTTACGATGCCGGTGATGCCTTTACCCGGATCTGCCGGATCAGCCGCCCAGGGCGAACCGGTGAAACGTATTTTTTCGACCGGACGGGCCGACTGCTGTCCCAGAGCCGTTTCAGCGTCGATCTGTTACGGGCGGGGCTCCTGTCCCGGCACGAAAGCTCCCTTGGCCTTGCCCTGCGGGATCCGGGGGGCAATCTCCTGCTCGGCTACCGCCCCGGTATCGCCCGGGAGGCGGAGCCGCTTACGCATCTGGTGGCCGCGGCTGTTTCCGGTCGCTCCGGTATGGATGTGACGGGGTATCGGGATTACCGCGGCATCCGGGTGCTCGGCGCCTGGTACTGGGATCCGGCGCTTCAGATGGGAATCGCCACGGAGATCGACGAGCAGGAGGCCCTTGCCGGGTACCGCGGAAACCGGCGGGTCGTATTGGGGGTGCTGGCCCTGGTCGGATTGCTGACAACGGCCCTGGTGCTGTTTCTTGTCCTCAGCGGGAAGCGCGCCAGCCGTGCCCTGCGCCGGGCCCGGGACGAATGGGAACGGGTGGCCCGGGAGAGAAACAAGCGATTGGCGCAAAGCGAAAAGCGTTTCCGCACCATCTTCGAAAGTTCCAACGATGCCATCATACTGCTGACCCACGAGGGGTTTTTCGATTGCAACGCCCGGGCGCTGGAGATGTTCGGTTTTGACACCCTGGCGGCCTTCACCGCGGCGCATTTGGCGGATGTCTCCCCGCCGCGCCAACCGGATGGGCAGGATTCTCAGGCCGCGGCCCAGGCGCGGATCGAAACCGCCCTTCGCGAGGGGTATTGCCGCTTCGAGTGGGTGCACCGCAGGGCCAACGGCGAGGATTTCCCGACGGAGGTGCTCCTGTCGGCTTTCCGCTTCGGTGATAAGACGGTGTTGGAGTCCACGGTCCGGGACATTACCCAGCGAAAGAAGGCCGAGGAGGAGCTGCAGAAGCTCTCGCAGGCCGTTGAGCAAAGCCCCTCCACCGTGCTGATCACCGACACCCGGGGCGAGATTCAGTATGTCAATCCACGGTTCAGCGAATTGACGGGATTTTCGGCCGCGGAGGTCATCGGCCGCAATCCGAACATTTTGAATTCGGGCACGCACCCCCCTGCGTTTTATAAAGAGCTGTGGGCAACGATCAGCGCCGGGGCAGTTTGGAATGGAGAGCTTTGCAACCTCAAAAAGAACGGTGAGCGCTACTGGGAGTCGGCGGCCATCGCGCCGATCAAAAACGCGCTGGGCCGGATCACCCACTATGTCGCCATGAAGGAGGACATTACCGCACGGAAACGGGTCGAAGCGCAGCTCAAGGAGGCCAAGGAGGCTGCCGAGGCGGCAACGCGTGCGAAAAGCGACTTTCTGGCCAATATGAGCCATGAGATCCGCACCCCCATGAACGTGATCCTGGGATTCCTGGAACTGGTCCTGGAGGATGCGGCTCTGCCGCAGCGATGGCGGCGGCATCTGGCCAAGGCACAGATCTCCGCCAGCGCACTGCTGGGGCTGATCAATGATATCCTCGATGTCAGCAAACTGGAAAGCGGCAAGTTCAGCATCGAAGCGCGACCCTTCCACCTGCGCCGGCTGATGGCGGAGGTCCATGAGACCCTGGCGGTCAAGGCGCGGGAAAAGGGCCTGGACCTCCTGCTGGAAATGGATCCGTCCATAGGCGAGGCCTTGGTGGGCGATCCCTTGCGGATACGCCAGATTCTGTTCAATCTGATTGAAAACGCCGTCAAGTTCACGGAAAGGGGCCGTGTGGCCCTATCGGTCACGCCGGGCGACAGGCCGGGGCGATACCATTTCGCCGTCGAGGATACGGGGATCGGGATACCGGCCAGCCGGTTGGGCCAGATCTTCGAGCCCTTCACCCAGGCCGATGCCTCCATGACGCGCCGGTTTGGGGGCACAGGGCTTGGCACGACCATCTCGAGAGAGCTGGTGGAGCTGATGGGGGGCGCCATCTGGGTCGAGAGCGAGGAGGGCAGGGGCAGCACCTTTCATTTCACCCTCGAGCTGGCATCGACCGATCAAGCCCCTGAACACACCGATGTGTTTGTGGTGCCGGGCAAGCCCGTTGCCCCCATCAAGCGGCATGGCTTCAGGATATTGGTGGTAGAAGACATGGAGGCCAATGTGGAGCTGGCGAAAATTCGTCTGGAGCGCCAGGGGCACACGGTTTCGGTGGCCTGTGATGGCCGCGAGGCGGTGTCGCGTTTTCAGCAACATCCCTATGATGTGATTCTCATGGACATTCAGATGCCGCGGATGAGCGGGACCGAGGCCACGGCGCGGATTCGCGCCCTGGAGGCCGGCACCGGAAGGCATGTGCCGATCATCGCCATGACCGCCGGTGTCTCAAAGGATGAAATGAAACGGGACTATGAGGCCGGCGTCGATGCCATTGTGGCCAAACCCATAGATTTCGGCAAACTCTTCCGGATGATAGACAGCGTGGTCCCCGAAGGGACAGGCCGCAAGGCAGCGGCGGACACCCGGGGTCAGGACAGCCCGGCCGGATCCGTCCTGCCGGTTTTCGAGGGCCTCGATACGAAAACGGGCATCGACAGATGGCAGGATACGGCTGTCTATGTCAGGGCATTGAACGGATTTGCCCGCGACAACGGCAGGGCCGCCGCCGAGCTGACCCATCTTATAGAGGAAGGGGGCCTGGCACGTGCCGCCCGCTTCATTCATCGACTCAAAGGGGTCACCGGGAACCTGGCCATGCCGGAGGTGAGCCATCTCCTGGCCCGCATGGAAGCGCACCTCAGAGACCGGCGCATGGAAGCGCTCAAGGACAGGCTCCGTGACCTGGGGCCGGCCCTGGAGCGGGTGATGGCCGCCATCAGCCGGCTGGACACGCCCCCGGAAGCCGACGCGATTCCGAAAAAAGAAATGGATTCATCCTCCCTGAAAACGGTTTTTATGAACATGCTGGAAACCTTTGATCAGTTCAACCCCGCTGCCATCCAGCCCTTTGTCTCTGAGCTAAAGGCATCCCTTTCCAGCGAGCAGGTCCAACTTATCGAAAGCCATCTGGAACGCTATGATCTGGACCTGGCCCGGCAGGAGGCCCTTGCCCTTGCCCAAACCCTCAACCTGGATTTGGAGAAAATGTATGGCGAACGGCAAATGGAAAGTACTGGTGGTGGACGATGAACCCACCAACCTGAAACTGTTGGAACAGGCGCTGCAAGATGAGCACCAGCTGTCCTTTTCCATCAATGGCCAAAAGGCTCTGGAGGTGGCCCGGAAGGTTCATCCGGATCTCATCCTCCTGGACATCATGATGCCGGAAATGGACGGCTATGAGACCTGCCGGCAGCTCAAGGCGGATTCGCGGACCGCCGGGATCCCGGTGATCTTCGTCACCGCCCTGGGAGAGGTGCGCGATGAGCAGCAGGGCTTTGAGGCGGGCGGCGTGGACTATATCACCAAACCGGTATCGCCCCTGATCGTTCAGGCAAGGGTGCGCACCCATCTAAGCCTCTATGATCAGAATCGGGTGCTTGAGGACAAGGTCCGGCAACGCACGGGACAGCTGCGCCAGGCCTTCCAAAAGATTGAGGTCTATGCCCTTGACTCCATCTACCGCTTGACCCGGGCGGCGGAATTCAAGGATGAGGATACCGGCGCCCATATCCAGCGAATGAGCCATTACTCGGCGGCGGTGGCCCGGCGCCTGGGCCTCAACGAGCGGGTGATCCGCTCCATCCTGTATGCAGCACCCATGCACGATGTGGGCAAGATCGGGATTCCCGACCGGATTCTGCTCAAACCGGCGAAACTGGATGCCGAGGAATGGGGCATCATGAAGCAGCATACCCTCATCGGCGGGGAAATCCTCCAGGGCGCCACGGCGGGCTATCTTCGGCTCGGAGAGGTGATCGCCAGGACCCATCATGAGAAGTGGGACGGCAGCGGATACCCCAAGGGCCTCAAGGGGAAGGCGATTCCCCTGGCAGGTCGGATCGTGGCCATTGCCGATGTCTTCGATGCCTTGACATCGAAGCGGCCCTACAAGCGGCCCTTTTCCGTGCCCGAGTCCCATGATATCATCCGGGAGGGCAGGGGAACCCATTTCGATCCGGCGGTGGTGGATGCCTTTTTCGCCATCACGGACGAGATCCTGGAGATCAAGGAAACCTACAGGGACCAGCCGGGATGAGAGGGCGCCCCCCTGCCGGGAGAAGCCTCATGAAAACGATTGTTACGAATCACGACGAAACGTATCTGCCCGATGCCGCCAAGGCCTTTGCCGCCGCCGGAAAGGTGGCGGCCCTGACCGGGGCCGGCATTTCAGTCGGCAGCGGGGTTCCGGATTTTCGCAGTCCCGGCGGCATCTGGACCGATTACTCACCGGAGGAATATGCCGCCATCAAGGTCTTCCGGCAACATCCGGCAAAGGCCTGGAAATTCTTTCGCGCACAACACCACGATTTTCGAGCCACGGCAATCACCGGCACCTCCACTGCCTGCGCTGCGGCCATATGGAGCCGGTCCGGGAGAGCCATTACACCGCCTCGGAAGTCCCCGCCTGCCCGGACTGCAACGCTGCGCTCAAACCCAACATCGTGCTGTTCGGGAAAGCGGTCCGCGGCCTGGAGGCGATCACCGCCTTTGTCGCCGACTGCGATCTGCTGCTGGTGATCGGCACCTCCGCCCAGGTCTTCCCGGCTGCCGGCCTGCCGGCCCTCGTTCGCCAAAACGGCGGTACGATCTTCGAGTTCAACCGGGAGCCAGCCATCGGCATTGGTATGACCCAATCAGGCCACCGCAATGGCAAGTAATTTATTGAAAAACATTCCAAAAGAGGCTGTTATCTCGGCTTAGCCCGTCACTTTCGGTATCAAAATCGACATTGTAAGGAAATTTATCCTCTCTAAGTTCAAA
>CAYOXD010000040.1:0-23311 GCA_964407825.1 uncultured Desulfobacterales bacterium
GATTGTCGATCACGGTGTAGGTGAAAAATCAGGGAAATACTTGATTGAAGATACCGTCCAAGCCCGCGGCGAGATGCCCTGGATACCACTAAGAGAGGTTCTCAAAGGCCCGGTTCAAGTCCTCGATCAGGTCGCAGGCCTCTTCTATCCCCACTGAAATCCGGATCAGGGTATCGGATACGCCGATGTCCCGTCGCACTTCCGCCGGTACGGAGGCATGTGTCATCAGGGCCGGGTGTTCGATCAGCGATTCCACACCGCCGAGGCTTTCCGCCAGGGCAAAAATCTTGACATTTCTTAAAAACGCTTCGGCATCGGACAAATTTCCCGCGATTTCAAAGGAGAGCATTCCACCAAACCCGCTCATCTGCATTCTGGCCAATTCATGTTGCGGATGACTCTCAAGCCCGGGATAAATTACCTTGCTGACCCGCGGGTGGGTGGATAGGAATTGCGCCACTTTAAGGGCGTTGTCCTGGTGCCGCCGCATGCGGACAGCGAGCGTCTTGGTGCTGCGCAGCAGCAGGTAGCTGTTAAAGGGCGATTGCATGGTGCCGGCGGCGTTTTGGATAAATTTCAGCCGTTCGTAAAGGTCCCTTCGGTTCACCATGATGGCGCCGCCCACGGAGTCGCTGTGGCCACAGATATACTTGGTGGTGCTGTGCATGGAGATGTCCGCCCCCAGGGTCAGGGGCTTCTGGAAATAGGGGCTCATAAACGTGTTGTCGATGACGAGAGGAATGCCCTTTTCCCGGGATATTCCGGCGATAGCGCCGATGTCGCATAGCCGAAGCAGCGGATTGGTGGGGGTTTCCATCCAGATCAGCGCGGTATTGATACGGATGGCCTCGGCCACCGCCCCGGCCCGGCGGGCATCCACATAACTTACGTCGATATTGAAGCCGGCGGAAAACACCTTTTCGAACAGCCGCCGCGAACCGCCATACAAATCATCGAAGGCCACCACATGATCACCGGCCTTCAGAAGGCCCAGGCAGATGGTTGTCTGGGCGGCAAGGCCCGATGCGAAGGCAAGGCCGTAGCGGGCACCTTCAAGCGCGGCCAGACGGTTTTCCAGGGCATCTCGTGTGGGGTTGCCCGTTCGCGAGTACTCATAGCCGCCCGTAGGGTTGCGAACGTCCAGGCGGGCAAAGGTGGAGGACAGGTGAACGGGCATGACCACGTCTCCGCTTCCCCCCTCCTTGCAATTGGGGGTTTCGCCGGCATGGATGGCAAGGGTTTCGAATTCCATCGGTTCTCTCCATTGGATGGGCTCAGGCGGCGGATAGCGCCTGAACTCACAAGCTGAATGCGTTATCTTTCAACCAGCCGTCATTATACATTTTGCTCAAATAGCGTGAACCGGAATCCGGCAGGATGACCACCATTTCGGCGGGCGCGGTCAGTTTTCCAGCGATCTTCAAGGCGCCGGCGACCACGGCGCCGCTGGACCCGCCTACGAAAAGCCCCTCCTGGCGGCACACGCGTCGCCCCCAGAGAAAAGACTCCTCGTCATCCACCTGCACCATATCGTCGATCACATCGAAGTCCACCGCCTTTACCAGGTAGTCTTCACCGATGCCTTCGAGCTTGTAAACATAAGGTTCGGGCAGGATCCCGGATTTGAAATACTCATAGAAAACCGAGCCGACCGGGTCCACGGCAATCACCCGGATCCCGGGCTTTTTCTCCTTGAGAAATCGGGCGGCCCCGCTCAGGGTGCCGCCGGTTCCGATGCCGGCGACGAGGTAGTCGATCTCGCCCCGGGTCTGTTCCCAGATTTCCGGTCCCGTGGTGCGGTAATGGGCCTCGGTGTTCATGGGATTGTTGTACTGATCGGGATAATAGGATCCGGGGGTTTCCGCGGCAATGCGGCGGGCGACGGAATAATAACTTTCCGGGGAATCCGCCGGCACATCGGTCCGGGTAACGATCACCCGCGCACCGAAGGCCCGCATCAGGTTCTGTTTTTCGTCACTCATCTTGTCCGGCATGGTGATGATGCACTGATAGCCCTTGATGGCGGCGATCATGGCAAGGGACGAACCGGTATTGCCCGATGAGTTCTCGACGATGGTCCCCCCGGGAGCGAGCAGCCCCTGACGTTCGGCCTCCTCGATCATGAAAAGCGCCATCCGATCCTTGACGCTGCCCGAAGGATTCATGAACTCGCATTTACCCCAGATTCTTGCAGTTGATTCCCGGCCGATGGCGTTGAACTTCACCAGGGGAGTGTTGCCAATGGCTTCCAGTATGTGGTTCACACGCATGGTTCGCTCCGAACGGTTGAGTTGACAAGTTGAGATTAAGCATGATCCATAGCGTCATCCATGACAAATTCAAGCCGGATCGGCGTCTGGAGACGACCGAGGCAACTCGTAGGAGGAATTGTAAAATAGGTTGCTTTAGATGTCCACAGGAACTCGGTGACAATTGCCATTTCAGGTGAAGCTATCGGGTATATGGGATTGCAATCGTAATCCTGATGATCAATACTGGCATTAATCCTATCGTGATATCGATTTTGCAGGGACATCCGGGTTGACTGTTGAGGCGGCATGATTCAGAAAAGCCTTTTTATTATAATCCTTGCGAGTATGATGATGGCGGCCTCGCCTGAGGCCGCCATGGCCAATGATGCCAAGGTCAAGCGGGTTCTCTATCTCAATTCCTATGATCGCGGCTACCATTGGAGCGATGATATTGAACGGGGCCTGATGGAGCGCTTTCGGCAGTCAGGCCTCAATATCGAGGTGTCTGTCGAGTATCTCGACGGCCGCCGCTTTCCGGGAACTGAGCGTTACAATATGCTGGCTGAGGCACTTGCCGCCAAATATGCCGGATATCGACATGACGTGTTGATTGTCTCCGACAACTTTGCATTCGACTTTGCCATCCATTACCGCAAGCGACTCTTCCCGGATCTGCCCATCGTTTTTTGTGGATACAACAATGTCCAGCGGGACGTACTCAAAGGTCTCCGCAATATTACCGGTGTCAATGAGAAGGTCGACTTCGCCAAGACGGTCGAATTGGCCATTCGGGTACAGCCGGCCCTTCGCAACCTCGCCTTTATCATCTCGACGGGGGATGCCAGCAACAGGCGAATGACCGCACTTGCCGAAGCCACCTTGTTTCCTCAATTGCGCAAGCGTTATCACCTCATCGTGCTCAAGGATGCATCCATGGCCGAGATCCGCACTCGCCTCGGCGGATTGCCCAAGGCAAGCGCCGTTTTTCTGATCGGCATGGCCAGCGACCTGATCGAAGGCCGCCGACCGACGCCCGTCGAAAACGGTCGCATGATTCTGGCGGTGAGCCCGGTCCCGGTCTATTCGTTCTGGGACTTCCACCTCGGCACCGGTATTCTCGGTGGTCATATCATTACCGGCCTGGATCAGGGGCGGACGGCGGCGGACATGGCGCTTCGCATTCTACACGGAACACCGGCGAACGCCATCCCGGTGAATATGTATTCGCCGACCCGCGATATCATTGATTACAGCGTAATGAAAAAATTCGGGATCCAGCTCAAGGCCGTACCTCAAGGATGTACCTTCATCAACCGGCCCGTCTCGCTCTGGGAAAGCTATGGCTTGTATATCGGTGTGACGGTGCTGGTCATGTCCCTCGAGTTGCTGCTGGTCATCGCGCTGGTGCTCAGTCTGCGGCAGCGCAAAGAAGCGTTTCGCATGTTGGGCATGGAACGGGACCTGCTGGAACAGCGTGTTGAGGAACGCACTGGGGAGCTGAAACACTCTCTGTCTTTGCTCAGTGCCTCCCTGGAATCCACCGTCGATGGTATCCTCATTGAAGACCGGCAGGGAAAAATTGATCGCTGGAATCAAAAATTCGCCGCTATGTGGAAATTTCCGGAAGTCGTTCTATCCTGCCTCGATGATGAAAAAGCAAAACGCCATATCCTTGAGCAACTGGTTGAACCGGAGGAATTTGAGGCCAAAGTCAGAGAGCTACAAGAACATCCGGGACAAACGAGCTTCGACCAGATCACTCTTACCTCTGGGCGCGTTTTCGAACGATATTCCCAACCGCAACAAATCGAAGATGTCATTGTCGGCCGCGTCTGGTCCTTCCGCGACATCACCGAGCGTAAGCGGGCGGAGGAGCAGGTGCGAAGGAGTGAGGCCAAGTACCGAAACCTTCTCGAAAACATCCCGCAAAAAATATTTTATAAGGATCGCAACTCTGTCTATGCCGCCGTCAATCCAAGCTATGCAAAAGACTTTGGGATGCTGCCGGAGCACTTCGTGGGAAAGACGGATTACGACTTCTTTCCCCGCGAATTGGCGGACAAATACCGAACCGATGATCAACGCATCATGTCCCAAGGCGCCGCGGAAGAACTGGATGAAAGCTACATCTCCGGCACCATCCACACGGTGAAGGCGCCCGTATATGATGAGAACGGAACCATCAGCGGGGTCCTCGGAATCTTTTGGGACATTACCGAGCGCAAGCTTGCGCAGGAGGCGCTCCAGCAGGCGCACGATGAGCTGGGACATCGTGTGGCCACGCGGACGAGAGAGTTGATGCGGGCCAATGAGTCACTGCGGTTGCTCTCGTCCCGGTTGCTGACCTCCCAGGAGGAAGAGCAGCGTCGCATTGCAATGGAACTGCACGACCAGACCGGTCAGGATATCATTTTTTTGAAGCTCCAGTTGCAAGCCTTAAAAAACCGGCTGCGAAACAATCAGCATGACATCGTCAAGGAGTGTGATAAAATCCTGACCTTTACCGATAAGGTCATTGAAGATGTTCGCTCCATGGCCCACGGATTGAGCCCGAGCGACGTTCAGGCATTGGGACTGTGTTCCGCGTTAAAGGCGTTGATTCAAAATTTTTTCGAGAATACGCGTATTCCCATCCATTTTGATGTGGAGGCCCTTGATATCGACTTTCACCCGGAAGCACAGATCGTGCTTTACCGAATCTTCCAGGAAGCCCTGACCAACATCTACAAACATGCCCGGGCCAAAACAGTCTGGATTGACGTCGGCCGCCACGACAATCACCTTTCCATATCCATCAGGGACGACGGAAAAGGTTTTGACACATGCCGCTATCGCACAGGTGAACCCACCGTCGAGCGAGGGATGGGCTTGTCCGCCCTGGAGTTGCGCTCCCGCATGATCCGTGCCGATCTGAAAATATCGAGCCAACCCGGTCAGGGCACGGATATCACGCTTCTTGTTCCCATGGAGGGCAACCGCATCGCGGGGGGAAAGATTAGTTCGTAACCTGCCTATCCGGTTATCTCCCGCTACTCGGTATCGGTATCGAAATCGGGATCGGGATCGGCTCTTGGAAATAGAGGACCAATTTCGATATCGATGGCGGTACCGAAGGGGCCCCCTCCTTGGAAGACAACCGGACTTGCAGAGATGCAGTTATTGGGTTGGGTCAAGCAGCTGTTGCTGGAGCCGTTTGTAATAGAAATTCTGGCCATAGAGGACCGCCACCGGATTGTGCCCGGTGACCCGATCCTTGGCCACCAGCGTCGTCACCGGGGCCTTGGAATGCATGGTGAACAGCATGTCATGGCCCACGCAGAGCCCCATGATGACGTTCATGTCCGTTCCGATGCGGTTGAAGATCTCCGCCTGGGCAATGGGGTTGCAGGCCGGTTCGAACATTCCCGGCCGCACTTTGGCTTCCTCGGGCAGGCCAAGCTCGATCTTATCGATGCTTCCCGACTTGCAGCATATGCTTAACGGCGTCAGCCCCTGGGCCTCGAGAATATCGCTGAACCGGCGGGTTTCCGCCAGCAGGCCGATACAGGTGGCAATGCCGATTTTTTGAAACCCCATGAGCTTTGCCAGGGCGATGGTATCTTCCACCCGGGTCCACCGGGCGGTGAGCACATCGCTGTCCGGACTCATTTGGTAAGAAAGCCCTTCCACCTGAGCGGCGGCCGCGGCCAGCCTGGCCGTGTCACTCTCCTGCCGATACTGCTGCGCGCTGGATTGGAGGATATCGTCATGGTGTTTCGAAGGACAGTTGGCCGGCTGCCCAGCGGGGTTATCCGAAGGGTTCCAGCAATGGAGCGTACCTTTCTTTTCCCATGCAACGCTACAGTTCCCACAGGTGGGAAGAGGGATATCCTTTTCCATTTGCCTCTCCTGATGACCAGCCCGGGCTTTCGGCGGTTTCCCATAAGGGGACGGAAATCGTCGAAGGGGGGTCCGATTCGCATCGATGAGCAATTATTATTTGATTATAGGCGGGAAAACTAAGCATCGAAATGGATTATCGCTTCTTTTTCTGGTACATTTCTGCATCTGCGTCGCGGAATGCGGAAGGCGCCATGGATGTGGTCTTTTTGAAGAATCGGCTGAAGTAGGCGGGATCTTCAAAGCCAAGTTGAAAACCGATCTGTTTGATACTCAGATCGGAATGCCGTAACAGCCGTTTTGCCTCAAGGCACAGACGCTCTTCGATGATTCTTTTCGGGGTCATCCCGGTGGCCTCTTTACAGATGTCCCCCAGCCGTTTGGCGTTCACTCCCAATAAGTCTGCGTATTGTTCAACCGGGTAGTGCTTTGTGTATTCTTTTTCCAGAAGGGAGCTGAACCGGTAGTAGGCTTTCAGTATTACCCAGTGTTCACTGGACATATCCCTTTCCTGGGGTTCCAGCCGATGGATCTCTATCAAGAACGCATGCAGGAGTACCGCGAGCATGTGCTCATGGAAGGGCCGATGGGGCTCCCGGCTCTCCCTTTCCATCAGATGGATGATCGAAGACAGTGCGGTGCTATTCTCGTCGGATAACAGGCGGATCGGAGAGGCATGCATCTTGAAAAGAGAATGCATCATGGCGGCCGTGTAACTCTCCGGAAGCCTCCTTAGGAATGCCCTGCTGAACCTCAGGAGATGCCCCTTGAGGCCGGTGATATTGATGAAGGCATGGATCTGGTTTCTCGAAAAAACAAAAAGACTGTTGGGTGCGAGCTCATAGGTAATGAATTCAACCATATGTTCACCGTGGCCGTGGGTGAACCAGATGATCTCATAGTAATCGTGCCGGTGAGGCACCGTCAACCGCGGCCCGATATCCGCCAGAATTGTTTCCACGGGCGTATAATCGAACCCGAACGGCGCAATTCCCATGGATGCCATATCGTGTCTTCTGATTTCGGTCGATTTCGGCATCGTCGATCCTATCATCGGTCTCTTCCGGTCCGGCTCTCCCGTCATCCTGAGAAAATTCGTGATGCTCGAAAAACAATATAAAACGACACCTCAATAAGCAAGGCCCTATCCCCCACGATGCCACAGTTCACCCTCCGCGGCGACGTAGCAGACAGGGCCATCCATGCGTAGTTGCCCGTTGTTACACGCGTTATTCCCGTCTCTACCCCTTGACCGGATCCATTGCGCCTACCCGATTCAACTCTGAAAGGAGCTGCTCCATGGTAAAAGGCTTTTCAATGAATCCGGCGCAGCCCTTTCGCAGGGCATCTAGGATCAGTTCCTTGCTGCCATAGGCGCTCATGAGGATTACCGGAAGCTGAGGGTAACCTTGTCTGATATGCTCCAGAAGCGCCAATCCGTTCATGCCGGGCATGGAGTAATCGGTAAGGATCACATCCATGTCAGCGGCATGCCGGTGAATCAGAGCCAGGGACTCCTGTGCACCCGGTGCGGTCATCACCGAATATCCATTTGATTTCAGAGATAGTTCCAGGCTGAACAGCTGATTGGGGTCGTCATCGATAATGAGTATCTTCATTGTATTCCCAGAGAGGCTGCTGATAAATTTTGGATCAGGGGCCTTGTTTCCCTTGCTTAAAAATCGGCGAAATCGGAATCGTCACCAGGAGCCGGCAGCTGGCCGGTGCCGTTGCCGCTCTTTGGGGTGCTCTTCCTGACCTTAGGTCCCGCCGCCGTCAGCGTCCTCGCGGGCAGCCGCCGGCGGGCACGGTTGGGGCCGCCAATGGCGTTTTGACGCCTTTCATTTCCGATCCCGGAAGCGGAACCACTCACCAGCATTGCAAGATTTCCCACATAGTCTCTCATCTGCATGGCCTGGGCGTTCATCTCCTCGGAGGCGCTGGAGGTTTCCTCGGCATTGGCGCTGTTTCGCTGTACCACGCTGTCCATGTCGGCCACGGCCGAGTTGATTTGACCGATGCCGTCTGACTGTTCCTTTGAAGCGACGGCGATCTCGGCCAGCAATTCGCCCACCTTGGTGGCACTTCTCGCCACCTTTTCGAAGGCCTCACCGGTCAGGGTGGCTAGTCCCGTTCCGTCATGGACCTTGGCGATGGTGCCTTCAATCATAGCGGCCGTATTCTTCGCGGCATCAGCCGCCCGCATGGCCAACGCCCTCACCTCGTCCGCCACGACGGCAAATCCTGCGCCGGCCTCGCCTGCCCGGGCCGCCTCTATGGCCGCGTTCAAGGCCAGCAGGTTGGTCTGGAAGGCGATCTCGTCGATGGTTTTCACGATCTTCTGGGTCTCCGCGCTTGCCGTGGTGATCTCCTCCATGGAAACCGTCAGCTGCCCCATGGACTCATTGGCCGTTGTGACGGCCTCATTGGCCTCGGCCATCAGACGGTCGGCCTGGTTTGCATTTTCCGCATTTTGAAGGGTCATGGAGGACAGCTCCTCCAACGATGAGGAAGTCTCCTCAATGGAGGCGGCCTGCTCCGATGCGCCCTCTGCCAGAAGCTGGCTGGCAGATGAGATCTGACCGGAGGCCGCGCTCACCTGTTCGGCGGAACTCGCCAGGCCGGAAATAGCATTGTTCAGAGGCCCGGTGATGCTGCGGATGGCAAAAAATGCCAAGGCGCAGAGGCCCAGGATACCCACCAGTGCGATGGCGAACATCAGCAGTTTTTTCGTCTTAATGGTCGATTCGGCCGCCCTTGCGATGGCGGCATTCTTATCGTTCGCCAATGCCACGACCTTGTTGATGGCCTTCCGGTGCAATTCGTATTGATCACGCAAGGCACCAAAGGCGATTTCGCTCGCCTTGGCCTTATCCCCTTTCAGGATGGCCGGAACGAATTGCTTGTCCCAGATCGCGTAAAAAGCCATCGCGGAGGTATAGGATTGTTGCACAAGCGCATTTTTCATTTCACCGGCGGGAAGCGTGTTGACCCAGAATTCGTGCCGGTCAAGATAGTCCTTTTTCAAGGCCTTTTCCTTCTCAAGCAACGCCTTGATAGTGTCATCCTGTGTTGCCCCGAGCGTCTCCAGCGTTACCAGATACGATTCAATGATATATTCAGGCGGGGGAAGGATATCGGCCACAAGGTCTTTTCCCTGAACGATCTGATCATATACCGGGCCATTGACGCTGAGGCGGTTCAGCGTGCTGTTGGAAAGAAGGGCAAAAGCCAGAAATATCACGATGGATGCAATTACAATGGAAATTAGCTTGGTCGACAATTTGTAATTGTTGTAGTTCATAACCGCTCCTTTTGTAGTTCCGATAACGGGCACACATGGCGACCGCTGTCCGTGTCCGACATGCTTATGATAAAGGCCGATCTGGCTCGTTTTCATGTCCTGACCAATGCATAAGCCAGAACCGTGCCATCCTTTCAGCACCGCCTGTTACCTCTTGTTATCATGAAGAATCGAATGAATGCAGAGAGCTGGGGAAGGGACGGCGAAAGGGTGTTGCAAAATGGTGGGATCGGCCCCGGTTCTAAGGCTAATTATACGTATTTTATGAGATTTTTTGGGTGTTGCGATAAGGATGGCCTGTTATAAAATGGCACACCCTTTCAACCAGCAATTCCCGGTGAAACGATCTCGACATCCATTACGACAACGATCGCATTTGGGCCGTGCCGATAGGGAGGGTCGCTCGGCGGCATCACCCGTTCAGCGCATCGAGGTGCCGCAACAGGCGCTGTCTGGAAATTCCCAATAGCCGGGCGGCCATGCTCCGGTTGCCATCGGTGCGGCGCAGGGCCTCCTTCATCAGCAACAGGTTGGCATCCGCTAGGGTCGGCAGCGGCAGATGCTCTGGAAACCAGGCGGTTTCCGCTTTGGCTGCGAGGGCGGTTCCGCCCCCCGCCTGGCCCTCCTTTTCCATATGGGCCCTGAAGCGGGCCATGGACAGAATTTTGGATTGATGCCCCGCCATGGCGTCGAACACCATGGAGCGCAGTTCCCTCAGGTTCCCTGGAAAGCGGTAGGTGTTCAGCAGCACGGGCAGTTCTTCCGGGTAAGCAGGTTTTTTCTTCCCGAATTCCAAAGCGGCCTCCTCCAAGAAATGATCCAGAAGAAGCGGAATATCTCCGGGCCGCTCGCGCAAGGACGGAAGGCGCAGCTGGTGCACAGACAATCTGTAATACAGGTCCTTCCGGAATCTGCCGTCGGCCATGGCGGGTTTAAGGGCACGGTTGGTGGCGACAATGACATGGGCCTCGCTCTTTCGGGGCTGGTCCGATCCAAGGGGATAATACTCCCGTTCCTGGAGCAGCCGCAGCAGTTTGACCTGGCTCTCGGCCGCAAGATCTCCAATCTCATCCAGGAACAGGGTTCCCCCCGCGGCCTGTTCCACCAGTCCCTTTCGCGGGCTGTCGGCGCCCGTGAAGGCCCCCCGGCTATGACCGAACAGGGTGTCTGAAAAGGCCTGATCGTCGATACCCGCCACGTTAACGGAGACAAAGCTGCCCTTCCGCCCAGCCAGCCGATAGAGGGCCCTGGCCATGAGTTCCTTTCCCACGCCACTCTCGCCTGTAATCAGAACGGGTTGGGAACTTCTGGCAATGGCTTCGGCATATTGAAAGAGCGAACGCATGCGCGGATCCATGGTGATGATACCTGAAAATGCCTCCGGATGCTCCAGCCCGCCAGTCAGGAACCGCTCCCTGAGTCGCCTGTTTTCTCGGGCCAATTCCCTTATTTCAATGGCCCGATTCACGCTGGAGATCAGTCGGCTCCTTTCCACCGGTTTGACCAGGTAATCGAAGGCGCCGCTTTTCATGCATTGTACGGCATGATCCAGTTCATTGTTGCCGGTAACGATAATAACCGGAATTTGTGGATACTCCGTTTTAGTCTCAACCAACAGGTCCTCACCCCGGACGTACGGCAAAATCAAATCGAGCAGGATGACACTGGGCTCCACCTCGGTCAGGATCTCCGGCACCCGCCGCCCGTCCTGGCAGGTGATCAGATTCGTAATGCCCGCCGAGCGCAGGGTGAGGCTGAAGGCCAGAATGATTCCCTCCTCATCGTCCACCACCAGGACTGGACTGGCAGGGTAATTATTCGGGCTCATGGGACGGCTTCCTCCCTTGCCTGGAAAACGGATTCCACCGCTGCCACGAGATCCTTGTCTGTAAGCGGTTTCTGTAGAATGTTACGGAACCCCAATTCACGGACCATGCGGGCTTTGGCCGATTCGTCGTCACCAGCAATAATGATGACCTTCACGTCGTGAAGGGAGGGGGTCTTTCGGATCTGTTGGCACACCTCTGTCCCGTCCATGACCGGCATGGTGAGATCCAGGATGAGAATATCGGGGGTTTCGGTGCCCAGCATGAAGCAGGCCTCCACGCCGTTGGTTGCCTCCTTGACGGTGTATCGGCCGGCCTTATGAAGACAGCGTCCCACCATATCCCGGATATGTGCCTCGTCATCCACCACCAGTACCCGGGTCTTGGTCCTGCGCTGCTCCACCGGCAACCACGCCGTAAAGGTCGTTCCCTTTCCCTCATGGCTGTCGGCGGTGAGGTGTCCCCCATGATCCCGGATAATTTTCGAGGACACGGACAGCCCCAGCCCCACCCCTCCCGTATCGCGTTTCGTGGTGAAAAAGGGGTCCATGATGCGCGGCAAAATCGCCTGTGGAATGCCGGAACCTTCGTCCGCCACGGTGACGGCCACCATGGCCGTCTGCCGGTCCAGAAAAGACTTGACGGAAATGCCCCGATCAGAGTCAGGCAATGCCTGGCAGGCATTTTGAATCAGGTTGATGATCACCTGTTCGATCTTTTGCCAATCGCCCTGGACCATGGGAAGATCCTTGCCGTAGTCAACGGTGAACCGGCTGGTCGAGCTCTTGATCTGGTTGGATACCAGGGCGATGGCGCGCTCCAGGGTCTGGTTGACATCGAACGGCGCCCGATTGTCCCCCGGCTGATAGCGGGCGTAGTCCTTCAGGTCCTGCACAATGCGCATGATGCGCTGGGTGCCGCCGGTGATGCCCTCCAGCAGTTTGGGAACGGCCGCCTTCATTTCCAGGTATGGCAACCCGCCCATCAGGAATTGGCCGGTTTCATCGTAATGGGTGTCGAGGATCGGAATGATGCTCTGCCAGCTGTCATCGAGAATCCGCGTATTGAGCATGATAAAATTATTCGGGTTGTTGATCTCATGGGCGACGCCCGAAACCAGTATTCCCAGTGAAATCATTTTGTCCGCCTGCTGCAGTTCCCGCTCCATGCGTTTTTCATCGGTGATGTCATGAATATGGAGCACGCACCCGCCCTTGGCGCCCCCGATGCCCTTGAGGGGATAAATGGATATCTTCTCCAGCCTGTCGGGATCACGAAGTCCCTTTCGCTCATAAACGCCGCCAACGCCGTTCTGGACATGCGCCGGCACCCGGCACCTCTCGCACGGATCCGGCAGCCCCTTGAAGAGGGCATGACAGGTGGGGGCATGGAACTCCGCCACGGAATCGATCCGGTAATAAGCCCTGGCCGCCTGGTTGAGCATCTTGACGCGCAGTTCGTGATCCAGGAGGATCAATGGATCGGGAATACCGTTGAATACGGTCTGAAGCATGATCCGCTGTTCGAGAAACTGTCTCTCAGATTCCCGGCGCATCCGCTGGAGTTCGCGTAATTCCGCATTTTTTGATTTCAGCTGATCGGTGTACCGCGCCGACTCTTCCAACAGAAGGCGATGGTGGTAGGCGATGGAAATTTCGTTCGCCAGGGTTTCGAGGAAATCTCCCCGAAGGCCGAAATCCCTTTCCAGATAGGAGGCCAGCCCCAGCACCCCGATGACACGCCGACGGGTCCTCAGCGGCAGGGCGGCAAAGGAGGTGAACCCGGAATTTTTGCAGTCATCCCATGTGCAGCGGGGATCCTGATGGATGTTTTTGGAATATTTTGGTTCGTCATCCCTGACGGAAAGGCCGCAGAGACATTCTCCCACGCTATGGATGGGCATGAGGGTGGCGGCCTTGGCGGGCCCTTCAGGGTATTTGCCCTTCAGCATCAACCGCTCCCCGTCCCGGATAAAGAAAAGGACCATATCCGGCTGAACAATCCGCGACACCTCATCCATTGCCGATTGGATCAACTCATCTATGGCGCATTCGGCATTTATTTTCTGGCTCAACGCCCTGATGGCCTTGAGTTCACCAACGCAGGAGTCAGTATCCCCCCCGGTACGGCTTCCCTCAGCGCTGTCCATGGTATCCCTCCGCCAAAGCCGGTAGTATCAGAAACGAATTGCCATGTTCCTCGGCAATAGCTTCCTAGGTACCCTTGCCCGACTATCTTCAGGTCAAATTCCGCATCACCTGAAGCCCGGTATTTGAACTTTGCCGCCTCAGGCTCAAACCTTGAATCGAATATTTAACACTTTATACGGAAATTTCAAAGGTTCCCCAATGAACAAGCTTTTTCCTTGACATCACAACACTCCGGAATTCTAATAAAATAAGTGGTATTTCAAATAGGGGCGCCCCATCTTCCTCACATGCCATGGACCCGTTGAGAGATATCATGTCCTCGTCCCTTGGTCGCCCCTCGATGGCTCCCCTCAGACGGACTATTTCACCGCCACCCGTCAGGGCTACAACGGTGGAGAACATAAAATTGACGCTATCTAGTGTCCATCCAGGAATAGGCAAATTGGGTCGAGATCAAGGCGCACGAAAAATTTAACCGCAGGCATATGGTGGATATTCCGAGGATTAAATTTTTCGCGCAACGCAGATATCGGGCAAATTTGCCATTTTTGGATGGACACTATCTATCCAGGCGTATCCATACGCCGGCGTCTGTATCCCCCTGCTTATTGACCAGCTGAGTTGGAGACGATCGCCCATTCGCCATCGCGAAGGGTGAATCAATAGTGCACATTTCCAGGTTACGTGGTTATAAAGCCCGTTCCCGTCAGGACGGACAAACAACGTTATGAGCCTGATTTCATGCTGTTTTTTGCAGTGTTTCGCACCGGTGTGCATGTTGCATTCCCAAATGGAGTGCAGCCTTTCCCCAGGGTCGCGTCGCGACCCGTTCCAAAACGAGGTGGTTCACCACCGAACCACCGCCAACCACTCACAAAGGAGGATGTCATGAGCCAATTTCCAAGTACCGAAGTTCAGGAACCCATCTTTAACGCCACGATTTTTCCCTCGGTCTTCAACGCAAAACCAAAACCTGAAATCCCGCTGCCCCTTGACGCGCATCGTCCTATCACCCGTTGTATTTCCCTGGAGGAGCTGCAAACCCTGCTGGCGCTTACCCCGGGGGAGAGGCAACGGATACGCCAGGCCCATCACCGCTTCCCGATGAAGATCACCCGCTATTACGCCGAATTGATGCTCAGGGAGCCGGTGCTTCGCCAGATCGTCGTGCCGTCGCCAAGGGAACTCGTTATTTATGACGACGACGCGGTCACCGACGTGCACGCCGATGAAAGCAGGTATCAGCCAGTGGAGGGAATCGTCCATCGATATCCGGGAAAACTCTTGTTCCTGCCGACCCTCCAGTGCTTTTCCCACTGTCGCTTCTGTTTTCGCTCAGGTCACCGGGTGAAGGCGTTGAGCGCCGAAAAGGTGGAAGCGGCCATCGATTACATTCGCTACCGGAAGGACGTCCGTGAAGTGCTGGTAACCGGCGGGGACCCGTTGGTGCTGCCCCTTGAGGAGTTGGAGGATATCATTTCCAGGATACGCGCCATCGACCACGTGGAGATCATCCGAATCGGCACGCGTGCGCCGGCCTACGCGCCCGGCGTTATCACAACCGAACTGGTGAACATGTTGGCCAGATATAAACCCGTGTTCATGAGTCTTTCCTTCGTGCATCCGGCCGAAGTCACGCCCCACTGCGCCGAGAAACTCAACTTGATGGCAGATTCGGGAATCGTGATGCTGCAGCAGGGCCCCATTCTGAAAGGCGTAAACGACGACGTGGCCGTCCTGAAGCAGATGTATGAGAAGCTGGCGAAGAATCGGGTACTGGCCTATTACGCGATTTACGGGATCTTCGCACCGGGAGTACGTCACTTCATCGTCGATCGTCAACAGGCCAAAGGCCTCTTTTCCCAGCTGGAGAATCAGACCTCCGGTCATTGTCTGCCGCACATGATCACGCTGGATCAAAACGAGAACAAAACCCGTTCCGTGGCATAGCCCAGGTCTGAAATAGCAGCGCCTGCAGGGGCGCGGCCCGCCGCGCCCCTGCCCAAGCGGCCCACTGCCCTCACGACCGGGCCTTTGGTGCCACCTCCGGCGCATCTTCCGCAGGGGACGGCTGGTCAAAGGTATAGTTCCCCTTGAAAAACTCCTCCACGTACCAGTGTACCTGACGATCGTCGGACAGAACCATGTCCAGCAGCCGCACGGCTCCCAGCAGGCGCCCCAGCATGTCCAGGGTGTCGACGATCTGATCCATGGCGTGCTTTTTCATCTGACCGCGCACCAGATCCATCTTTTGGTCCACCTTGAACCCCAGACGCTTGAGGATTTCGGCCAGCAGCAAGGCCCGGCGAGAACGGCGGCCGATGTCCGCAGCCCCTCCCTTGAAGTGAAAGGTGAGGTAATTGTCGTTGATCACCGGACCGCAGTAGGTATCGATGGTGGCGAAGTGGTATCCCAGACGCGATGTCAGGTTCAGGTAATGATGGGAAATCACCGCGTAATTGGGACCGCCCATGCGGCCCTCCTGCAACGGGTCCCTGCGAACCATGGACTCGGCCATGATAGAGGCCATGCCGCTCCAGCTCATCCCTAACTCCCGGTTCCATTCCACTCCCTCATGGTTCATGCCCTTCAACAGGGCCTGCAGGGGAATGCAGGTGACGTCCTGGGGCTTGGCCTTCTTTTCAGAGAGCTTGGGACGAAGGCCTCCGCCCAGATCAATAATCAGCACATGCACCGGCAACCGGATCCGCAGGGGAATGGCGATGCTCCGTTCGCGTTGGACCGTATCGCTGATGCGGAACATGGCCTGCATGGCCATTTCATGGGCATAGCGGATGATGTCATGGATGGTCTGGCATCCCAGTGGGGTAAAATCCTCCCTCTTGGGATCGATGAGGTTCAAGGGCGCGATTCGCTGCACCGCCGTTTGCACGGCCTTGTAAATGGGACTGTCCTTCATGGGATTGACTGCCGCCTTGTGGTCCAGGAGTTCCTCCACCCGGCCCTGGTAGACAATACCGCTGCCGGCATCCACTGTGATTTCCGCGCCGTTTGCGATGTCGCGGGTACCGGAGCCCGTGCCCACCAGGGTGGGGATGCGAAACTCGCGCGCCACCGAGGCCATATGTCCGGTGACGCTGCCCACGTCGGTGATCATGGCCTTGATGCGGCCCATCAGGGGCACGTACCGGGGAGAGGTTTCCCGCACCACCACGATGGCCCCTTCCGGCACGTGATGCAGCATATGGTCCGAGCCCAGCACATAGGCCAGTCCGCTGGCCGTGCCCTCGCAGGCCGGGAAACCGCCCTGGAGCAGCACCGTACGTCCCGGAAGCGGGCGGCCGGGAGAGGTTCCCGCATCCCTGGAGGCATCGGCCTCCGATCCCTGGGAAGCCTTCTGCAGGGGCCGCGTCTGCAGGATAAAGAGCTTTCCCGCATCATTGATGGCCCACTCGATGTCCAGGGCCGTGTTGTAGTGCTCCTCGAGCTGTCGTCCATAGTCCACCAGCAACCGGATCTGATCGGGATCCAGGCACGGCAGGTCCATCCTTTCGGCGGGAACGGGCCGCTCCCGGACCCCCTCTTCCGGATCGGTGCGAAGCTGCGATGGCTGATGGGCGATTTCCTGGCGAAGGACATTTCCGGTACGTTTATCCACCACGAAGAAATCGCCGGTGGCGGCCCCCTCCACCGCGTGGGCCGCCAGTCCCCACACGGCGCTGATCAACATCTCCGCTCGACGGTGGTCGTTGGGGTCCACGGTATAGAGCACGCCGCTGACCCGAGCGTCCACCATGGCAATGCAGGCGACGCTCATGATCACGTCCTGCTCGCTGTATCCCTTGCGCACCCGATAGAAAATCGCCCGGGGACTGAAGGTACTTGCCACCACCTCCTTATAGGCCGGGATCAGATTCTCCGGCGCCACATTGAGAACCGTGGTATGCTGTCCGGCAAAACTGGCCGCTCCGTCCTCGCTGGTGGCGCTGCTTCGCACCGCCAGGCGCAGCCGGGGCCCAATTCGGGCCTGGAGTTCCGCAGCCGCATCGCTAAGGGCAATTCGCAGGTCCCGAGACGGCTCAGCGGCCATGATCCGCTCCTGGATGGTCCGGCTCACCGCCATGAGCCGCTCGGTGTCGTCGATGTCCAGCCCCTTCATCTCCTGACGCACGAACCGTTCCAGTCCCTTCTTTTCAAGAAAATGCCAGCAGGCGTAAGCTGTCACGGCAAAACCGGGAGGTACCGGCAGGTGAACCCGGTTCAGCACCTCGCCCAGGTTGGCCGCCTTTCCCCCCACCGCAGCGGCGTTCTCCGCGCTCAGCCGCTCCAGGGGCAGCACCAGATTGGTCTTCTCCAGGGTCTTTTTTCGCACCAGTTCGCCCAGAATCTTGACCCCCATCCGCTCGGCCACATCGAAAAGCGCCTCGTGCTCAGCCTCACAAAGGGCGTTTAAGTCCTCAACGATGGTGAACACCTCGGCAATCAATGTCTCGGTCTGGGTGACGATATGGTCGAGGGTAAAGGGTTTGTCCTGATAGAAGTGATGCTCCAGGTCGTTGATCAGCTCCAGGGCCCGGTTGTTTGCGTCCAGCAGGCTCTTGAAGCTGCGGTACTTCTGCTGGGAAAGGTTCTCTCGGGTTCTGTCGGCTGTCCGGTCGCGGCCCCAGCTGAAATGTTCCCAAAACTTGAACATCGCTGCCTCTGAATAGTCAGTTATTATTCACAGCATGATAATATCTAAAAATTGCCCGTGGCTGCCACCGCATGCGTGGGTTAAGGGTGGAGCGGACACCTCTTCCCCAGACACTCCCGGTTCTGGTGCCGCTGCTCGCAGAGCAGCCGGTGATCAGCCCTCAGCGTCACGGCCAGCATCGATTTGGACAGTTCGGCCGCCTTCACCAGCGCGATCCAGGAATCGCGCTGGCAGCAGCGGGCCGCCTCGAGCCCGGCGATCTCTTTGAGTGCGGCCTGGGTTGCGCTCTGGACGAGCTGGCGCTGCCCGGGCTTTACCGGATTGGCATCCAGAAGGAGGCTGAAGGCGATGCCGACCCCCACGGCAGCGCCGCAGATGCCCATGAACCCGCAAAAGCCGCCGGCAATGTTCCCGCCTCGGGAGATGCCGGTCTCGACAAGTGTTTCCGGAATCTCGCCCCCCAGGTTCCGGTAGACGGCCAGGATGATGCCGGGCACCATGGCATGGTGCTCGGGGCCGTGAACGGGAATCGCCGGATGCCGCCGGATCCTTTCAAGGAGCCGAATCATGTCGGTCTCATCCGTATGAAGGCAGATGTGCCGGATTACGGCCAGGGCGTCCTGCCCATGGCACCGGTCGCAGACATAATGGCCCTCTTGGCAATGGCTGTTGGTGGAAAAGGGCAGTCCGCAGTAAGCGCAACGGCGCTCCTGCGGATATCGCTCGTAGGCGAGGGGCGCGCCGCAGACCCTGCAGCCTGAGGGGTGTTTCCCGGGCTCCAGTACCATGAACGTCGCCTTTCCGCCCGCTGCCTCATCCTCGGGCGCCCGGCAACAGGCGCAGGTGTTCTCGGCCTCGATGTTCACCACTTTTCCGGTCTCATCCAGGAGAAAGACCTGATCCCCCAGAAGTTCCGCCTGACGCCGGTCCAGGGAAGCGACCGCGCCCTTTTGGATCAGCCGTCCGCCGCCAGTCATGATAAACGGCAGGGGCCCGCGGTAGATGACAGATACCGGTTCCACGGAAGCGGGCTTCAGAGCCGAATAGGTCAGGGAAAAAAAGGCGTGGCCTCTTATCTGGCGGTAAGGAAAGCGCTTTAGAAGCATCACCGCCTCGAAACCGCTCTCCTCCAAAAGTCCCACCAGATGCGGCGTGCTCAGGGCACCGGCGATGCATTCCCCCCGCAGGGTCTCATCGTTCCGGATGGCCGGGTCCGGTTCGCTCTCGCAGGCCACATCGGAGATGACCAACCTGCCGCCCGGCCGAAGAATCCGGAAAATCTCGGCATAGGCCCTACGTTTGTGGACCGATAGATTCATAACGCAATTGGAGATCACCACATCGACCGAATCGCTCTCCACCGGCAATGCCTCCAGATACCCCTTCCTGAAATCAAGGGTATCGTAGCCCAGCCGTTCCGCCACCGCCCCCCTGCCCCTTTGGGCGCGTTCCAGCATGGGATCGAGCATGTCGATACCGATCACCCGGCCGGTTCTGCCGGTGAGCCGGGAGGCGATGAAGCACTCGACTCCCGCCCCGCATCCCAGGTCCACGACCCGTTCGCCCTCCTTCAGGCCCGCCTCCAGAATGGGGCTGCCACAGCCGTAGCCCCGGAATCGGAACGCTTTCGGGATATGCGAGATGAGCGCCGGATCGTAGCAGACCGGGTTCAGGATGTCGGGCTTTTCCTCCACCAACGCCTGCGAATAGAAGGCCTTGATGCGCGTAAGGCTGTCGGCCTGGGCCGTTCCCAGGAGGCAGTTGGAATGGACCAGGGCGATGTTGCCGTGGGCGGCACAGCTCTCCAGCATCTCCCCCATCTGGAGCCGCAGTGCCGCCTCGGTCCCCGGCGCCTGCCGGGAGGCCTCCCTGCCGATGAGCCAGAGGGCCGTCTTCTCGTAGAGCAACTCGTATGGATCGCCGCCGAGGAAGGTCCCGCTGTGAAGATAGCTGTGGTCGATATCGCCCCCCCCCAGAATGAAGCGCAGGGGAGAGGTCAGATCCCGCGCGGTGCTCTGCCGGACCCGCTCCAGAACGGGGCTGCGCCGCCAGGCATCCACCAGTCCGGCGGGCATGTCTGAGGCCAGCTCCTCGACGCCCACCAGCGCCGCAGAGGGATAGAGCCTTTCGTCCGGCCCCACCGCCAGGGATTCCCACCCGGCGGTACCGCCGTCGTGAAGGGTGCCCGCTGGCGCGAAGACCTGCGTTTTCAATGCCTCCAGGTTGTCAATGGAAATCCCGAGCCGTTCCGCCCGCCCGGCGGATCGGACCAGCTCCTCGAAGACCGTTTCGATAGGCGCGAAACCGGCGCTCTTCCCCCGGCCGCGGACGAAGTACCACATATAGTGAACATTGGACGCGCCAAGGTCCGCGGCGAAATCGACGATATCGGCCATTTCGTGGACATTGCTTTGGTTGACGCACATGGAAAGGGTATAAGGAACCGCCCGCTGCTTCAACCACGAAAGGGTGGTCACCAGGGCCTTGAAGGCGCCCTTTCCCCGGATCCGATCATGGCTCCCCTCCAGCCCGTCCATGCTGATCTGAAGGTGAAAACGGGCCGGATCAGGCGTCAGGCGCTCCATAAACGGCACCAGTGCAAGGGCATTTGTCAGCATCACCACATGGTTTTCCGCATCGCCGAGGAGCGAGCCGACGATCCGCTCGATATGGGGATGAACCAGCGGCTCACCGCCTGTCAGGGCGAAGAGCCGGCATCCAGCGTCGTGGGCCTCCGCTGCGATCTCGAGAACCCGGTCAAGGGGCATTTCCCGTTCGTCGGCGGGAGAGGATCCGAAGAGGCAGTGGGTGCAGGCCATGTTGCACCGGTTGGTCAGGTGGAACCAGAGCTCTTCGATCCGATCGAGCCGGAGGGACCGGGCCCTGCCCCCATAGGAGAGGGGCCGGATTTCGGGTATCCTGGAGAGAAATCGCAGGGCATGGAGATTGCCGTCGGGGGCATGGCCCGCCAAGATGTGACGCAGGATTTTATCCCCCTGCCGGTTGGGAACAAACCAGTTCGGCTCGGCGCCGCTGAAATAGATGGGAATATCGCCATGGGTAAAGCGGTGCCAGCGAGGCCGCCTCCCCTCTCCGGCCAGTATCGAATCAACGCTGATCCCCGGACCGCCGGTTCTCTCCTCTGTCAACCAATCCATGGAACGCTCCCAACAGAAAGAAATCAATCATATTTTCAAGATGTTTAACGGTGAAGCAATCCTGTTTTTGTATAACAGAGGGCTGTCCCGTGTCAACGCCCGGGTTCTGGAGACCAGCGGTTCCCTGTACCGCCTTCCCCGTCGCACGGCCCAGCTGTCGCACTCGTTGTCGTTGTCCGGTGCAGTTAGAACAACTCCCCCGTGGCCCGAGACGCCCTTCGCTTGAGTCTTGTCAGGGAATCCCATGAAAACGGAGTCTTCTGGCAGGGAGAGATGGCATTATTGGTAAGGACCGGATCCGCTGCCAGGTCATAGCGCGAGGCGGCCAGGGCCTTCGGCCAGAGGCGGGTGTGGGGGATGGGGGTGTAATGGGCCAGGATCGGTGTCACGCCGGTTTCTTTGACCCATGAAATGGCGGCTTCCACTTCGGCCGGATCCTGGTCCGGCAGCCCCACGAGCAGGTAGGCGCCCACCTGATGGCCGTCAAATCCGGCCGCCCTCAGGCAGGCGGCGGCGTTGCGGAATTCCGCGGCGTTCGTTTTTACATCGAGTTCGTCCCTGCGAGCGCTCCGATAGGTCTCAAGTCCAAGACGGATGGTTTTAAAGCCAGCCCGATACATGAGTTGCGCGGTTTCTTGGGTAATGCCCCGGATGTGAAGGGCATTGGGGGTATGAAAACGCACGGGCAGCCCCCGGGTGATGATATTTTCCAGCAGGGGGATGGCATGGGATTCGGCATTGACCAGGAGGGCATCGTCATAGAAGGCGAAATTCATCGCACCGAAGCGCCGGTACCAATAGGCGATTTCCGCGGCCGAGGCCGATGGATCCCGGGTCCTGTATCCCCGGGACAGGATTTTCGAGGCGCAATAGGCGCAATCAAAGGGGCATCCCCGGGAGGTCAGCATCGGAACGCAGGAAATCTCTCTTAAAAGATCGAATGCCGGGTAGGGATAGGTATCCAGCCGGTCCGGATCGAAGCAGGCCCGGGGCCGCCAGCCGGTCCACCGGGCCACAAGATCGAGAATGTCCTTCTCCGTTGCCCCCGGCGCCACGAAATCCGCGCCCGCGTGCCGCCGTGCGTGATCGGCGCAAAGGGTGGCGTAAATACCGCCCAGGATCAATGGGGAATCGGGAAAGACCGCCCGGATATGACGGATGGTCTCCTGCACACCGGGATACCAGTAAGTCATGAGGGAGGTGACGAGGATGAGATCCGGCCGGGGAAGCCTCCGCAGGTCCTCCAGGAACCAGGCCGGCTCGATGCCGTATCTGGAATAGGTGCGCCGGATATCCCGGAGAGCCGGCGGCGGAGGGATGGGGGTTTTCCGATACGGTCCCCGGCCGTCCCGGGCGTGTGGATCGCCGCCGCAGGCGCGGGGGTGAAAGCGATCCAGGCAGTCCACGAAGCTGACCCGGGCCCCATGGGCCCTCAAAATGGCGGCCAGCTGAAGGATTCCGAAGGGTTTTGCCCAGACATCATAGGCGGCAAAATCGTGAATCCACGGATTTACCAGCAGCAGGTGCGGCCCCTGGGCGGCGCCGTCCGTTTTCCCGGAATCGCACGATGAGACCGGATCACGATGCAAGGGGCAGCGTCTTTTCGGGAAAGAGTGCCCGGATGCCTTCCTCCGTGGCCTCGCATACCCCGCGCTCGGTGATAAAGCCCGTCACCAGCCGCGCGGGGGTCACATCGAAGGCGTAATTGCCAGCCGGGCTCTCGGCCGGTGGCACGAGAACGGTCTTTGCTTCCCCCTCGTGCCAGCCCGTGACATAGCGGACCTCATCGGGATCCCGGGTCTCGATGGGAATGTCGGCCAGGCCGTCCTTCAGTTGCCAGTCAAAGGTGCTAGATGGCAGCGCCACATAGAAGGGGATATGGTTGTCCCGGGCGGCAAGGGCCTTCAAATAGGTCCCGATCTTGTTGGCCACGTCTCCCGTACAGGTGGTCCGATCCGTGCCCACGATGACCATGTCCACGAGCCCGTGTTGCATGAGATGACCGCCGGCATTGTCCGTGATGACGGTATGACGGATGCCGCATTTCCCGAGTTCCCAGGCGGTAAGACGCGCGCCCTGGTTCAAGGG
>CAYOXD010000041.1:0-23248 GCA_964407825.1 uncultured Desulfobacterales bacterium
AGCCCATCCTCGTTGAGGATGCCGTCCTTGTCCAGAACCACCACGTTTTCCAGGGAGCCTCCACGGGCAAACCCGTAGCGTTTCAAGTATTCGTATTCATGGAGAAAGCCAAAAGTTCTGGCTGGTGAGATGCTGGAGATAAAATCGTCGGTGGACAGATTGATGGTGTGCTGCTGGCGTTGAATCAGAGGGTGATCGTAGTCGATGCTGCAGGTGACCTGAAAGCTCTCGGAAGGATAGATGGTGATGGACTTGTCCCCGGCCGTAAGGGCAATGGGTTCCCTGACGGCAAAATAGTATCTGGGGGAGTTCTGCTCCGCAATGCCGGTGGCAACGATGGCATCCACGAACGCCGATGCGCTTCCATCCATGATGGGCATCTCATGGGAGTCGAGCGTTACCACCGCATTATCAATGCCCAGGCCCGCGAAGGTGGCCATGAGATGCTCGATGGTGGAAATGATAAAGCCATCGTGGCCGATGACGGTAGCGAGACTGGTATCCACCACCATGTTGAAATGGGCGGCGATGGTGGGGGTATCCGGCAGATCGGTCCTGACGAACCGGATGCCATGGTTGATGTCGGCCGGCAGAATGGTCAATTGGGCCTTTTTGCCCGAATGCATGCCGATGCCAGCGCATCGAACCGGTTTTGCCACGGTATGTTGATAATCGTATAAGCACATAGGGCTGTTCTGCTTCTCTTGGCGCCTGTTTGATAAGGCTGTTGTTCCATGTATAAAATGGGATTGCCCTAGGGCAGCCACGACAAAAAGTTTGTTCTATATACAACTATCTGTTATCTATTGCAAGTAATGTCACAATGCAATAAATGGTCCCTTCAGGTATCCTGGTAAGCTCATTAAATGGCTGAAATAATATAAAATATTTTCATAATCATACCGATGGACGGCCCTTCGGCGGCCGCTTTCCGCCGCCACGGTGCCGAAAAAAATGACCGCAGTCCAACCGTCGAACCTTATGCCGGAAGGGGGTGCTGTGCTTGCAAGGGTGTTGAGCAGTGCGATTGCGGGCGTCGACGCGCACGTGGTGGAGGTGGAGGTGGACATTTCCCAGGGGCTACCTGTCTTTACCACGGTCGGGCTTGCCGAAACGGCCGTCAAGGAGAGCCGGGAGCGGGTCAAATCGGCCATCACCAATTCCGGCTACCGCTTTCCCGACGATCGCATCACCGTCAATCTGGCGCCTGCCAATATCAAAAAGGCGGGGACCGGGTTCGATCTGCCCATCGCGCTAGGGATTTTGTCCGCCATGGGGCTGGTGTCCCAGAGCATCATGGAGCGGTTTCTCATCATGGGGGAGCTGTCCCTGGACGGTCGGATCAAGCCCGTCGTGGGGTCTCTGCCGATGGCCATCGCGGCCAAACGGGCGGATGCCGAGGGGATCGTCGTGCCCACGGGAAATGGCAGGGAGGCTGCGGTGGTGGACGGCATCCGCGTTTATTCCATGGCGACGCTGTCCGATGCCGTTGAGTTTTTCAGGGGACTCCGGCAGGTATCCCCTGAAACGGTCGACACGGCGGCCATTTTTCGCTGCCAGGATCCGGGACAACTGGATTATGGCGATGTTCATGGCCAGGAAACTGCTCGAAGAGCACTTGAGATTGCAGCCGCAGGCGGCCACAATCTGCTGATGATCGGACCTCCGGGATCGGGAAAGACCATGCTGGCCAGACGGTTTCCTTCCATTTTGCCCTCACTGTCCTTTGAGGAGGCCATCGAGGTCACCAAGATCTATTCGGTCAGCGGCATGCTCCCGGCCGATCAGGCGCTGGTGGTTCGGCGCCCCTTTCGAGCCCCCCATCATACCATCAGCGATGCGGGCCTGATCGGCGGTGGGCATTTTCCCCGGCCCGGAGAAGTCAGCCTGGCTCACCACGGGGTGCTGTTCCTGGACGAACTGCCGGAATTCAAGAAACATGTCCTGGAGGTACTTCGCCAGCCCCTGGAGGATCGCAATGTCACCATCTCCCGGGCCGCCACGGCCACCACCTATCCGGCCAGCTTTATGCTTCTGGCTGCCATGAATCCCTGCCCCTGCGGGTATTTCGGGGATGCACTCCATGAGTGCCGCTGCCCCCATCACCGGATCCAGCAGTATCGTGCCCGGATATCGGGTCCTCTCTTCGATCGAATCGACATCCATATCGAGGTGCCGGCAGTGTCGTACCGGGACTTATCCGCTCCTGCCGGCGGTGAGGGATCACTGGGTATCCGCCGACGTGTGACGGCGGCCAGAACGGTTCAGGCCCTCCGGTACGCAAAGGCCCCATCGATTCACTGCAATGCCCAGATGACCGGGCGCCACGTCAAGCGCCATTGCCGGATCGACAGCCGGAGCGGCGCCCTTCTGGAGGCGGCTATCGACAGGCTGGGGCTGTCGGCCCGGGCCTATGGACGGGTTCTGAAGATCGCCAGAACCATTTCGGATCTTGCCGGATGCGAAGAAATCGGGGAGGCCCATGTGGCCGAGGCGATACAGTACCGCGCTCTTGACCGCAAACGGATGGATGGTTGACAGGTTCACGAATTATTACTAAAGGATAGAAGCTCAAAACCCAGCAGCGGATGGGGCTGGACCCATGAAAAAAGAATCACCGGATGTTTATGAACGAACCCGAGGCAATCGAAACTCTTTTCAGCATCAGTCAGGACCTGGACCAGGGCCTGGAACTCCGGGAGTCGCTCCAGCGGGCGCTGGTCACCCTGACGGGCCTGCTGAAGGCGGTTCAGGGGATCATTTGCATTTTGAATCCGCTCCGAACCGAGATGCATACCGAGGTCGCCTGTGGGGCCTGGGAAAATTTCACGGGAGAGAGAACCCACCGACACGGAGACAAGATTTCAAACAGGGTGGTGGATACCGGCAGGGCGGTGGTGATTCCCAGGATTGGGCGGGAATCCCATTATTACAGGCATATTTCAGGTCAGGAGGGCCATCAGGTGGCAAGCCTTTCCCTGATCTGCGTCCCCCTTATAAAGGGACACCGGGTGATTGGGGTCCTGAGTATCTACGGTGCCTATGGGGAGTCCGAGTGCCTGGAGATGAACCGGCGGATTGTCTGTATTGTGGCGACCATGATCACCCGGCAGGCGACTCAGCTGGAGGCGATTCGATTCGAGAAGGAAAAGCGCATCGAGGAGGTTCGAAGATACCGGCAAGGCTCGGCCCCGGCTATCAAGAACAATATCGTGGGCAACAGCAACAAGATGCGGGAGGTTTTCAGGATGATCTCCCAGGTCTCGGACAGCAACGCGACGGTCCTGATCCGTGGGGAGAGCGGCACGGGAAAGGAGCTGGTGGCCAGCGCGGTTCATGAAAACAGTCCGCGCGCCAAGAATCCCATGGTGAAGGTGAATTGCGCCGCCATTCCCTCCAACCTTATCGAGAGCGAGCTCTTCGGGCACGAAAAGGGCGCCTTTACCGGCGCCGTCAATCAGAAGCCCGGCAAGTTTGAACTGGCCCACCGGGGATCGATCTTTCTCGACGAGATCGGATCCATCGATCTGTCGGTACAGGTGAAGCTGCTGCGGGTGTTGCAGGAAAAGGAATTTGAACGGGTGGGAGGGCAGCGGCCCCGGAAGGTGGATGTGCGGATTATCGCCGCCACCAACAAGAACCTGGAAAAAGCTGTGGAGGAGGGGGGGTTCGGCGGGGACCTCTATTACCGGCTCAATGTATTTCCCATCTATTTACCGCCACTGAGGGAGCGTAAAACCGACATCCTGCTTCTGGCGGAATATTTCCTGGAAAAGTATTCCCTGGAGAACAAAAAGGAAATTCGGCGGCTGTCGACCCCCGCCATCGATATGCTCATGGCCTATCATTGGCCGGGCAACGTCCGGGAGCTTGAAAACTGTATCGAGCGGGCCGTTCTGCTCTGCGATCAGGGGGTCATCCATAGCTATCATCTGCCGCCTACGCTGCAGACCGGCGAGCAGAGCGGCACGTTGCCGGCGGTTTCACTTGAAGAGGCCGTGGACAACCTGGAGCGGGGGATGATTATCGACTCTTTGAAAAACGCCTCCGGAAATATCACCGAGGCCGCCAAGCTGCTCAGAACCACGGTACGGAAGCTTGGCTACAAGCTGAAGAAACTCGGCATCGACTATCGGCAGTATCGATAGTATGGCAGGGTATCCTCCTGGCGCGGAAGAAGTGCACCGCCCCCATCCAGACGATGCCCTGTGCTCGTCAGAAAGGGGCGGGAGGCAGGAGGGTCATTCGATGATTTCGAGGACAATGTGTTTTTTCAATTTGGCGGAGGAGGCTCCCAATATGGCGCGAATCGCCTGGGCTGTCCGGCCCTGTTTCCCAATCACCTTTCCGACATCCTCCTTTGCCACACGTAATTCCAGGACGGTGCTCTGCTGCCCTTTCACCTCGGTGACTTCCACTTTGTCCGGATTATCGACTAACGCCTGTGCGATTTTATAAACAAGTTCTTTCATAGGTCAGCCTCCTGTATCCACCATGGGAAAAATATATCAAACAAGACATGCCTCTGCATTGGATCGGGAATGGAACCGTGGTGCCGGGCGAGGTCGTAATGGCGCAATCATGCACCCGTTGCTAGGCAACTATAGTCATCGCATGTCCTGAAAGTCAACCAAAGGGTCCTGTGGGTAGACTTCAACATGCTTGAATCATAGATTATAATAGATTTTTCAGGTCGGCTGTGAAGAGGCCTTGCCGCTGGTATTGATCATTTTCCTGATCATTTCCACCAATGGTGGCGGCAGGGGGCGCCACCGGGGTTGAATGGCTCTGTCCTCATGCCAGGTGAATTCCACGGCGTCATAATGCTCCGGGATTTCGTGCTCCTGCTTTCCGCCATAGTGGATGGCGGCATAAAACTCCACATAGAGCATTCGCTGGGGGTCGATGTCGAATCGAAGGGTCATTTGGGTGGCAATGTGCCCGGCGCAGCTACGAACACTCATGGTGCTGCCCGGTATATCGGAGACCACGACGATTACAGGTTTGATGGGGGTCAGCTTTTCCGGGAACGGGCTTTTCAGATCGAAAATGCGAAGATGGCATTTGCCGCTGCCCAGTTTGAGCTTGCCCCCCCAGCCCTCCCACTCGAAGATATCATCGTAAATGGTTTTCATCAGTTTTCACACCGACTCTTAGCGGGTCAGGGCGCTGTAGATCCGCCAGAGCTTGTCAGGCAACTCGTTGACGTCTGAAATGATATGGTGCAGGCGCCCATGGAGCGCATCAATCTGCTGCCCACGGGTCACGTTGATCGTGATGGGTCTCAGGGAAATCCCCTTGGCGCGAGCTTCGGCGCCGGCTTTTCGCGTATCGGCCGCCGCATGATCGCCCTTGTACCCAATATCATTCGGAAATCCGTCGCCTATGGGGATCAGGAGGCGGACCTTGTGGGGCTGCTTCGCCAACTGGGAAACGGCATGGCGGATGGCAGCTCCGGTTCGGGTGTTGCGCTGGGGGCGCATGGCGCCGATGCGGCGGCGGACCTCCATGCCCATGGGTTCGTCGAAATCCTTGATGATCCAATAGTCGACTCCCAGGGGGCCGGTCCCTGAAAAACCGGCGATGGCAAAGCAGTCCCCTATCACCGCCAAGGCTTCGCAGAACAGAACGATGGCCTCCCGTTCCACCGCCAGGACGGATTTCCGGGATCCGGTTACCTGGTTGGCCGTAGAACGGGAAAGATCGACCAGCAGCGTCACCGCCACGTCCCGCTCCCGTTTCAGGCGCTTGATGTAGAGACGCTCCGAGGGGATGCGGCGCATCCTGCGATCGATGGCGGCATCGAGGAGGGCCCGGTAGTCGAATTCATCGCCCTCCGTCCAATTGCGAAGGACCGAGAGGCCCTCTGGCTTTAACAGCTCGAAGGCGTATCGGATCCTCTCCACCAGGGCCCGACGTCCTGTTAGAATTTCCTGGTAGGGGGTTTCCTCGCCTGCGTCCATGGTCCTCTCCAGGACACGGACGTGGTCGTTCTGGTAGTCGTCCAGCCGATGGTCCCACTCCGGGTACCGGTGGACCGCTCCCCTTCTTGTTTTGGCTTCTTGCGGTAACTTGCCAGGGGTATTATAGCATCGGGACAGGACGGCTTCAAGAGAGACCTCGCATGCGGGGGCTCCGGCCGTTGCGGCCGCTTCAGTCGGCAGGGGCCTTATAAAAGATCTGAGCTCCTGAACAGACGGGGCGTTTCCCCTTTTTTGGATGAGGTGCCTTCGAAGATCACACAGGTAGGCGTGCAGACCGGTTCTTGCAAGCCCTTCCTTGATGTCTCTTGCCAGGCGCTCTGCCTCCTGATGGGACGCCCTTATCAGATCGGGCCGGATCCGGCGGCCGAAGGGCAGCGGAAGAAAGGGCAGGACGTGGGCTATCTCCGGGAAGAGCATCTGGACCAGCCGGCCGCTTGTCTCCACCACAGGGTTTCGCCGCAGGAGGGATATCGATTCCAGGACGAGACGCGTCAGCTCATCGGTTCCGCCCTCCCCATCGAACGGTCTCTTCCCCAAAACGATGCGGATCAGAAAGGCTTTGACAACGGCGGGAATCGACTTTGGCCGGCAAATCCGATCGATTTCTGTTTTCAACAGGGGTCGTGCCCTTCGGATCAGACCCGGATAGCGCGTCTCCATCAGGATACGATGACGGCCGGTTTCAAGGAGGGTGAAAAGATCCAGGGCCAGATCCGGATTGGAAAACCACCCCACGAATCGTTCCAGGTCGGATTCTACAGGCCTTCGGCCAGGGGGCGGGTCCGGGCCGCTGCAACCGAGCTTTTCCAGATCGAAATGGAAGGATCCAAATTCGTGGAGACCTGCCTCAAGGCGGGTTAACAGCTTGTAAAGAAAAATATTTTCGGCCTGGGTCGGAAAGACGTGGAGTTGATCCGGCAGGTATACGAATCGCCCGTCCGACAGCGCCATGGGGGCCTCCGCAGGGGAAAGGGCTGCGGCGGGCAGGGCCGACAGGGGCCTGATTCCCAGTTTGCCATCCACCCGGGCCTGGAGGTAGGCTTCGAGGCCGCGACGCACCTGTGAGAGGGGCACGCAGACGTGAAGTTCTCCCAGGGTCTTTCGGGAGAGCTGGGAGTCGAGTCCCAGGAATGCCTTGCCCAGACGCCGGTCTCTGGCATACCGGTCGAGACCGGCCGTGACAAAACCCGATAGCGCCGCCGGGTCCAGAAGGTAGAGCCCCTTTTCGATCCCCTCCAACAGGACGTCCACGAGGTCAGTTGAAACGCGGGCCGCACGGGTCAGTTCCTGGAGTTGCCGATCCCTTTTTTCGGCCTGGAGTTTCGGCACCGCGGTGGCCAGCAGGTGGGCCAGGGCCCTGGCCCGATTGTAAGTGAGCTCGTCTGAAAACACCTGACGGGCCAGGGACAGAAATGCATCCGCGGCCCCGGTGTTTCCCTGGGAGAGCAGATCGCTTCCGCACTGGAGGAGGCCTCCCAGGAGATGAAACCCCTTGGCATTGACAACCCGGAGGGTATTGAAGAAGCGCTTCGTCAGGCCCCGATCTCCGGTCGCCAGTACCGGCGGAAGGTGCCGGGCGATGAGGCGTCCCAGGGAGGGTCCGTGAGCGCCGGCCCGTCGCACCTCAACATGATACCGTTGGAGCGACTCAGGGGATTGGGCAAGGGACAAGTATCCTTCCGCCAGGGCCTCGCCAAAGGCGGTCTCCTCGGCCAGCGCCCAGATGATGTCCTCCGCCGCCAGGGTCTGGAGCGCTGCGGGCCAGGCCTTGTCCCCGGTGTGGGGATGCAGGCCAGCGGCCATCCGGGAGGCGGTTTCAGGGTCCGCCAAGGCCAGTCTGTCAAGGAGAGGTTGCCAGGGCGCTTGCATGATGTCCCCGCTGTCCTTTCGATTTCGATGACGATCCTGGTTTTTGATTTGGATTGCCGCGATCAGAATATATCCGCGATAAGATCCTCGAGGGTCTCCTGCATCCGGTCATCGTCCGTCAGGGGGAGGCAGACCGCGATCTTGCAGGCAGTTTCCGGAGGGATCCGGCGGTATATGAGGCGCGCGGCATGGATCAGAAGCCGGGTACTGGCCCCTTCGGTAAGGCCCTGCTCCCGGATGTTACGGATCTTCTGGGCGAGGGACACCAGCTTCCGGGCGGTTTCAAGGGACACCTCCCCCTCATGGGCGACAATCTGTGCCTCCTTTTCCGGTTCCGGATAGGTGAACGCCAGGGCCGTGAATCGCTGACGCGTGCTTTGCTTCAGGTCTTTGAGCACGGACTGGTAACCTGGGTTAAAGGAAATCACCAGCATGAAATCGGGGTGCGCGCGAAGCACCTCACCCTTCTTGTCGATGGAGAGCACCCTGCGAAAGTCACTTAGGGGGTGGATTACCACGGAGGTGTCCTTCCTGGCCTCCACCACCTCGTCGAGATAGCAGATGGCGCCGGTTCTCACAGCCCTTGTCAGGGGACCGTCCACCCAGACCGTTTCATCATTTTTCAACAGGTAGCGGCCGATCAGATCCGATGCAAAGAGATCCTCGTGGCAGGCCACGCTGATCAGGGGCCGCCCCAGGCGATGGGCCATGAACTCCACGAACCGGGTCTTGCCGCAGCCCGTCGGGCCCTTGAGCATCACAGGCAGCCGCGCATCATAGGCCGCTTCGAACAGGGCGATTTCATCTCCAGAGGCCAGGTAGTAGGGGCGCTCCGGGCAGGCGTCGGGGGGTGTCATCCGTTTATCCTATTGTGCTTGGTACTTGGATCAAGGCCCTTGCGGAATTCAGGTTTTGTCCCTATATTCGCTTCTTAATGTCGGCCCGCCCAGCGACCGAGCGCGCGCCATGGCAAAACCGGGGAGCATCGCGCGCCTTCGCGCGCGGCTTTCCACGCAAGAAATAAGGAGAATTATATATCGGATGGAACCAAATGACAACCAGGAGGCGATCTGCCGCCTCGAGCGGGATGGGAAACGGATTCACCTGATCGGCACCGCCCATGTCTCCAGGGAGAGCGCGCGGCTGGTCAAGGAGACCATTACAGCGGAGCGGCCCGATACGGTCTGCGTGGAGCTGTGCCAATCAAGGTACCAGAGCCTTCGCCACCCCGAGCAGTGGCAGAGCACGGATATCATAAAGGTCATAAGGGAAAAAAAGGCCTTCCTTCTATTGTCCAACCTGATGCTTGCCTCCTTTCAGAAGCGCATTGGCGAAAAGCTCGACGTAAAACCGGGCCAGGAGATGATGACGGCCATCGAGACCGCCGACGAACTGGGCGCCGATATCCATCTAGTGGATCGGGAAATTCGGATCACCCTTGCCAGGACCTGGCGCACGATGGGATGGTGGCAGAAGATCAAGCTGATGTTTCAGCTGCTGCTCTCCCTGGGCGAGATCGATGACATCAGCGAGGCGGACGTGGAGCGGATGAAGCATCAGGATATCCTGGAGTCCCTCCTCTCGGAGGTGGGCCAGTCCATGCCCGTTCTCAGAGACATTCTCATCGACGAGCGCGATCAGTACCTGGCGGAAAAGATCCGCAACGCACCGGGAGAGAACATCGTTGCCGTGGTGGGCGCGGGGCATGTGCCCGGTATCCGCAGATACTGGGAGGCGGAGGTCGACATGCCGGCCCTTGAAGCCCTGCCGTCCCGCTCGAAGGTTTTCGGGGTTCTGAAATGGCTGATCCCGCTGGCGGTGGTGGGCCTCATTGGCTACGGGTTTTACAGGGGCGGCGTGCATGCCGGCGGCCGGATGATCATCTGGTGGATTCTGGCCAATGGGATTCTTGCCAGCGTCGGCGCTCTGGCGGCCCTGGCGCATCCCCTGACCATTGTATCCGCCTTTCTGGCGGCCCCTTTGACCTCCCTGAACCCCATGATTGCCGCCGGGTGGGTGTCCGGTCTTGTGGAGGCCTTTTCCAGGAAACCCAGGGTCAGGGATCTGGAACGGCTGCCGGAGGATATCCTTTCGGCGCGGGGATTCTGGCGGAACAAGGTGACTCGGATTCTTCTTGTGGTGGTGTTCACCAACCTGGGAAGCGCCATCGGCACCTTCGTGGCCATGCCGTTTCTGGTGAAGAGTTTATAGGGACGATGGAATTTATGGGGCTTTACTACGACAATTTCGTGATTATACTCATTCAGATCTTTTAGACTGGCTGGAATGTTTTAGACTGGCTGGCGAATTCCCGCTATTACCTGGAGGGCCCGTAAGATGATGTATTCCAAAACGGTGATGGACCATTTCAGAAACCCGAGAAATGTCGGGGTCATTGAAGACGCCAACGGCATCGGCGAGGTGGGCAACCCCCTGTGTGGCGATATGATGACCATTTACCTGGATATCCAGGATGATGTGATCCGGGATATCAAATTTCAGACCTTTGGCTGTGGATCGGCCATTGCGGTTTCCAGCATGCTGACGGAAATTGCCAAGGGCAAGACCGTGGCCGAGGCCAAAAAGATTACCAACAGGGATGTGGCCGAAGCCCTGGAGGGATTGCCAAAGAACAAGCTTCACTGCTCCAATCTCGGCGCTGATGCGCTTCATATGGCGATTCAGGATTATGAGGATCGCCTGTCCGGAAAGCGCCGGGCCGAACCCCAGTGTACGGAGAAGCACGAGCACAAGGACAAGGGCAAGTGCTACTGCCCCTATTGCGATGCCGAATTGCAGGAGGGCATCTCCTTCTGCGAAGCATGTCAGACCGATCTTGAGGAGGAGCATCACTGAGGCGGCGGAGGGGTTCAGACTTCAAACAGCTGTGGGCAAATGGATGCCCGCCGATGGCGGTTAGCGGAAAGGACACTTACTATGAGCTATATCAATCTGGATCACATTTCCTCCAAACCGCTGTTGCCGGAGGTCAAGGCGGCCATGATCGAGGCGATTAACGCCGACTATGCCAACCCTTCCAGCCAGTACTCCCATGGGGAGCAGGCCGCCGAAAAGCTCGAAGCGGCGCGTGTGTCCGTGGCGGGGCTGATCAACGCCGCCCTACCCAAGGAGGTGGTATTTACCTCCGGGGGAACCGAGTCGGTCAACCATGCCGTCAAGGGGGTTGCCATGGCCAAGGCCAAGGCGGGCAACCACATCGTTACCAGCAATATCGAACACAACGCGGTGAACCGCAGCCTGCGCCGCCTCCAGAGCCAGGGGTACCACATTACCTCCGTTTCCGTGGACGCAACCGGCCGGGTCGATCCAGAGGATATCGCAAGGGCCATCACCGATAAGACCATTCTGGTTTCCATTATGCACAGCAACAATGAGACCGGAACCATCCAGCCCATCGCTGAGATCGGTGCCGTTTGCCGGGAGAAAAAGGTGATCTTCCACTGTGACGCCGTGGACTCGGTGGGGGTGGTGCCCGTGGATGTGCAGGCTCTCGGCGTGGACCTCCTGAGCTTCGCCGCCAACCCCTTCTATGGCCCAACCGGTGTCGGCGGTCTCTACGTTCGCCGGGGCACCCTGGTGTTTCCACTTCTGGACGGCGGGGTCCAGGAGAACAGCAAGCGGGCCGGGACGGAAAACTTGATCGGCATCATCGGCATGGGGGTGGCTGCGGAGCAGGCCCGCCTGCATCTGGCCGAGCGGTTGGCGCATACCGCCGGGTTGAAGGAACGGCTGCTTCGAAGGCTTCCGGACTATATCGATGAGTACATCATCAACACCCATCCGGAGCACAGCCTGCCGGACCTTGTCTCCCTCTCCGTTCAGTATATCGAGGGGGAAAGCGTCATGCTGATGCTGGACGACGAAGGGATCGCCGTCTCCACCCGATCGGCTTGCGCCACCGGGTCTCTGCGTGCCTCCCACGTCCTTATCTCCCTCGGGCTGAGCCATGCCGATGCCCAGGGGACCCTGGTGGTGAGCTTTGGCATCGACAATACCGCCGAGGATGTGGACCGGTTTCTGGAAGGGCTTCAAAGGACGGTCAAAATCCTGCGGGACATCTCCCCACTCTATCAGAAGCGGAAGGGGTGATAGGGTATTAAGCCAGAGAGAAGAGGCCGGTGCCCATCAGCGGATTGGCGGGAGTCCCTCCGCCGCCCGGATCCGACGGGAGACCTCCCGGGTCAGTTCCAGCACCCGCCTGGCACGGGGCAGGTCCAGGGATCCGGTGCCACAGCTGGGGGTGATGAGGGATTGGCGGATCAACCTTGAACGGTCGATCCCCAGTTTCTCGATGGTTTCGGCCTTTTCACACCAGCTTGCCGTCAAGGATTCGGCGGATTCCCCATCGATGTCCTCTGCGTTTAGGGTGGGAACGATGCCCCAGGCCAGTATTCCGCCCCTCTCCAGGAATTCCCGCAGTTGGGCGCCATACAGGGCCAACTTGTCGAAGTAGGTGTAGGCGTCGAAGCTGATCACATCCGTGGAGGCGTCCAGCAGGAGGGACCAGTCCGCGTTGGCGCAGACATGAATCCCCGCGAGGGCTCCCTCCGTATGGACGGCGGCCATGACCTCTTCGAAGCAGGTGGCGATTTCCTCCTTGGTGATGCTGATGAATGCCGAGGAGCCGTATCCGGCGAGGGCCGGCTCATCGAAGAAAAGGATGACCGGTTTGCCCATGGATTTCAGCTGCTGAACCTGCCAGCGTGCCTTCATGGCCAACAGTTTAACGGCAGCGTCGCGCAGCTGCTCATTGTAAAAAACGGCCCGGCCACCGGCATCCTGGAGCCCGGTTGTAAAGGTGATGGGGCCTGTTATCTGGCCCTTCACCGCCACGAGTGCAGACGTCCGGTCCTGGAGCAGATCCATGAACACATGGAACCCGCCGGCCGTTTCCCGGGTCAAGGCAAATCGGGAAGACGCCGGAACGGCTTCCTGGGCCGACTCGGCCAGATATTCCTCGTAGAAGCCGAGAAGCTCGTTTTCAAATCCACTGCCGCCCTCGTCGATAAAGGGCGTATCGGCCTTTTTGGCAATGCCCGGCAGTCCAGGCAAAAACTGAGAGATCATCCCCTCCTCCGGGTATGCGGGAAGCTGAACCCAGAGCGGGATTTCAGGCGTATAGGTCAGCACCAGTTCGGTGGCTGCTTGATGGTCTTTCATGGGGATGCTGCCAATGAGCAACGGAAGGCAATCGGCTTGGAATGTGGGTTGCATAGTATGAATTCCCATATTGGTGGTTTCGTGTGGTCAGATGGGTTCCTTTTACCACATGGCCCCGGGCAACTCAAGGTGCCCGGCGGCAAATCGTTTGACAGGCTTCAGCCTCGGTGGTACTTATGATAGGACGCACCTGCGGAGGATGTCGGCGGTGCGTCGCGCAGGTCCGGGCCGTTTGGTGGTGGTGAGGGGGCCATGACGCGGAGGATGTGTCATCCGGAAGGTTGCAGAAGGTTGCACCATGGCCGAAATCATATCCCTTGATGAGAAGCTGCTGCTTTCCGACAAGGAAAAGGCGGTACGTGCCCGGATGCTCAAGATTCAGGCGGTGCGAAAGATGCTCCAGTGCACGCACTGCCGGATGAAGTGTGAAAAGTGTGGTGCCTATCTGGAAGGTAGGCAGGGGCAAACCAAGCAGAATCACAACTTGCTTCGGGTGCCCTATCGCTTCTGCTCAAGCTGTGCCGAGGAGTATATTGAATATATCGATCGGCTCAAAGGCGGTGGAGACCCAAGCTACTATTGGCACAACGAATGGTGGATGAAGAGCTGGCGAGCATGGATCGATTATCGAAGTGCAATTGACCAACACACGCGGTCCAAGGAATTTTTGCAGCTCTTGCAAGAGCTTGAAGATAGTCAAACCTAGTTCAGAGGAGTCAACATGTTTGGAATCGGCATGCCTGAATTGATTATTATCCTGATCATCATTCTGATTATTTTCGGTGCGGGAAAGCTTCCGGAAATCGGCGCTGGGATGGGCAAAGCCATCAAAAATTTCAAGAAAGCCACCAGCGAGACGGAGAATACATCCATTGAAACGGAAAAGGTGGAACCGGCCGATAAATTGGAACAACAGGCGGAGGCCGATTCGGAATCTGCTGAAAAGAAGTAGACGGGCCACCGGGCTCCGAGACGGCAGGTCGGTTCTTCGGAGGAAGGGCCGACCCGGCGGTGAAGGTCAGTAACGGACCACCGGCATACCGATCACTGAACACGCCGGAGGCTCTGTGCCAATTCATTCATGCTGAAGGGCTTCTGGATAAAACCGGCGGCTCCGCGAGCGAGCATGTCCGAAATTTTGCCGTTGATGCTGTATCCGCTTGAAAGGATTATTTTTATTTCCGGATAGGTGCGGATCAGGCGGGTAAATGTTTCCTCCCCACTCATACCCGGCATGATGAGATCCAGAATGACCACATCGATTTTTTCCCTGTTTTCGGAGAAAACCTGGAGAGCCTCCTTCCCCCTGCTGGCCGTAAGAACGGTATAGCCGAGACGTTCAATCATCTGCTGGCCGATATCGATAATGATGTTTTCATCATCCACCAGCAATACAAATCCTTTACCTGCGGCCATGTCCGATGGTTGCAGATCGCGCAGGGGTGTTTCCCGACCGACCGCCGGCAGATACACCGACATGGTGGTGCCCTGCCCCTCTTCACTGTAGGCGTTGATAAATCCCCCATGGTGCCGGACAATGCCATAGGCTGCGGCGAGTCCCAGGCCGGTTCCCCTTCCCATGGTTCGGGTGGTGAAAAAGGGCTCGAAGATACGCTGGCGTGTACCGGAATCCATGCCCACCCCAGTGTCGGTAATGGAGATTCGTGCAAAATTACCAGGAGATATTTCCACGGGTTTGTTGTCGAGCGGGGTCAGCTGGATTATTTCGGTCTTGACATCAAGGCTCCCGCCATCGGGCATGGCCTGGGTGGCATTGATGAGAATATTGATCAGCACCTGGCGGATTTGTGCGCGGTCGATCTTGGCACGGCAAGGAGCGTCCGGATAGGACTGATGGATGTCGATGTCCTTCCGGGTCCGGGCGAACATTTCGAGCTCCTTCTTGATCAGGCGGCTCAGATCGGTTTCGAGAAGCTCGTACTGGCTGCCCCTGGCAAAGCCCAGGAGCTGATTGGTCAGGTTGGCGGCCCGTCGAATGTGTTCCTCCATTTTTTTCAGGTGGGTATAGCGGTTTTCGCCCTCATGGGTATCCAGCAGCAGAAGGGAGACCCGACCCTGTATTGCCATTAAAAGGTTGTTGAAATCGTGTGCAATTCCTCCAGCCAGGGTCCCAATGGCCTTCATCTTTTGGGCCTGCAGCAGCTGTTCCTCCAGCTGTTTGATGTGGGTGATATTCTGGATCTGAACGATGAAAAAGGCCGGTGCGTCCTGGGAATCACGGCATATGGCCACGGCGCCGATGCACCAGAGAATATCGCCATCCTTTTTGATATAACGCTTTTCGATCTGGCAGGAGGAAATTTCCCCGCTGATGAGAAGTTCTCGTTTATTTAGCCAGATTTCCATATCGTCCGGGTGAAGCAGCTCATGGAATGATTTGGCCATTAACTCGGTTTTCGAATAGCCGAACAGGGTGCTCATGGCCTGGTTGGCTTGGATGAGCTTCCCCTCGACTTTTTCGAGACAGATGGGGTTGGGGGCGGATTCGAAAAGGATCGCTTTCAGGCGGTCCTGCAATTCCCCTTGGCTTGATTTCCGATCCATAATCGTCCTTTATACCGCGTGGCGACTTGCCTCAACCGACTTTCCATTGACAGATTGGTGCGACGACTAAAAGTCGCAGACCTCTTTTTATTTTTCGGATGATCCGTTGTACAAATTGAGTCGTTATGGCACTTTTTGCATTTTGGATCCTACTGCAGGATTTTTTCGTCATCAACGGGGGGGCAGCAGGATCGAGGCACGCGAGCGTTCGGGTTCGTATCGGAAGGTGATAAGATTCAGGTGCCTTTCAGCATACCCCTCCTTGGACCGCGAACTGCGGGAGGGCCGCAGGGGCGGGGAGTTTCCGTACGCGGCATCAGGGGTGAGGGGCACCCCTGATGCCTAGAAGGGGATATCATCCTCCGGCGCTTCTGGAAATGGTTGCGATGACGGTTGCTGCGCATATGCGTTCGCTGGCGTGCGGGGACTGTCGCCAGCCGCCGAATCCTTTGTTCCCAGCATCTGCATGGCAGAGGCGATAATTTCGGTTGTATACCGGGTTACCCCGTCCTTCTCCCAGGACCTTGTCTGGAGCTTTCCCTCTATGTAGACCTGTCTGCCCTTGGAGAGGTATTCGCCACAGATTTCACCGAGTCTTCCGAAGGCGACAATTCGGTGCCATTCGGTTTTTTCTCTTTTTTCCCCGGATTCCTTGTCCTGCCACATCTCGGATGTGGCGATGCTGAAGTTCGCTACGGCCGACCCGCTGGGCAGGTATCGCATCTCCGGGTCCCGCCCCAGATTGCCGACCAAGATCACCTTGTTAATGCCTGCCATCTTCGCCACCCTTCCTTCGTTTACGCCGAATTCCAATGAAACCGGCATGGACGTTTCGTCAGCCTCCAGCCCGGCCGAGCAGGGCTGGAGCACGGTAAGAATATTGGCAATCCATATAAAAATCCGGACGGATTGTCAATGATATCCCGAGGGCGGCCCGGAGCCGATAATTCCGATATGTAAGACCAGTTTCAGGCCTCCGTGGTGAAAGGCCCGGGTATGGCAACGGGAGGAGAACCCGTCGGGTATGGCCCCGGGCGGTGCCAAAATGGCGAAACGCCATCCCTTGAAATCGCTTATGAGTTTGTCGCAGATGGCCGCGGTGAGGCGCTGGCTTTCCCCTTGGCTGCCGATGCGTCTGCCGTAGGGGGGATTCAGAACGATCAGCCCGGGGAGATCCGGCCGCGGGCGGTCGGGCGGAAGGGGCATGTGGAAAAAATCCGCGTTCACCACCTGTACCGAACCGCAAAGGTCGCATCTTTCGAGGGTTTCAGAGAGCCGGCGGCACACGGTGGGGTCTTTGTCCGATGCAAGGATGGCGGCGGCGGCCGGGGCTGCCCCCCCTAGTGCTGCCTGCCTGATATAGGCCCATTGGCGAGGCCGAAAGGCGGGCCAGTGCATGAAGGCGAAGTCCCGATACCATCCTGGCGGAATGCGGCGTGACATCATGGCGGCTTCGATGGAAAAGCTGCCGGAGCCGCACATGGGATCGAGCAGGGGACGCTCGGGTTGGTATCCGGCCAGCTTCAGGATGGACGCGGCGGTGGTTTCCCGTAAAGGGGCGCGGCCGCCATGGGTTTTAATGCCGCGCTTATAGAGGTTTTCTCCGCTGCTGTCGATGGAGAGGGTAAAATGGTCCTTGATTGCACGGATGAAAAGGCCCTGTCCGGATTTTCCGGGGGGGGGCTCGGTGGCCTGCCGACCGAGGCGGGAGGAAATGGCCTTCAGGACCCGTTCTGAAATGGCGCCCGTATGCATCAACCTGGAATGGGTTGCGGCTGCGCGGATATGGATACCCTTTTCCGGCGGGAGAAAGAGCTCCCATGGGACCTCGGACGCTTTCTTTTCAAGGGACCCGAATCCCGTGGCCTTGAATTCGGCGATTCGCATCAGGATCCGGTTCGCGGTACGAAGGTGCAGATTGGACCGATAGCAGACGTCAAGGCGGCCGGTGAATTCAACGCCGCCGGGAACCATTCGGGGCATCTGCGCCAGCCCGATTCCCAGGAGTTCATCCCGGCACAGATGTTCGAGGCCGGGTGCTGTAGCGGCGAAAAAGCCATGGGTGCGCGCCACCACATGGCGCTTGATCCGACGGATCAGATTCGGAGGTAAATGCGCATTGATCTGGGAATTTTCCTCTGATAGGCTTTGGGGCATCGAAGAACCCTGCTCGTTGGAAGAAGATGGCATGACCGATAGTAAACCACAGGATGCGCTTGAAACAAATGCTGAATCATCCGGAAAACTGGCACGATATTCTTGACCAGAGCCTGACCACGGCTGACGCCGTGGCCCGGCACCTGCCGGTGGACCGGCATCGCCTGGCTGAGATCTGCGAGCGCTATCCCCTGCGCATCAATCCTTACTATTTTTCCCTCATCGAGGCGCCGGGGGATCCCATCTGGCGGCAGGTGATACCGGATGCCGCCGAGTTAAGCGATGATTCCGGATGCCCGGATCCCCTGGCCGAGGAACCCCTCTCTCCCGTGCCCCATCTGATTCACCGGTATCCGGACCGGGCGGTGCTGCTGGTTTCAAACCAGTGCGCGGCCTACTGCCGGTTCTGTATGAGAAAGCGCCGGGTGGGCAAGACCGCGTCGGCCCTGACCGCGGTGCGGCTCGACGCGGTCGTGGGCTACCTGCGCCAGCAGACCCGGGTGCGGGACGTCATCCTCTCCGGCGGGGATCCCCTCATGCTGGAAACCGGGGAGTTGGAAACGATTCTCACTGCCCTTCATGGCATTTCCCATGTCGAGGTGCTTCGAATTCACACCCGGGTCCCCTGTACCCTGCCCCAGAGAATCACGCCCTCCCTGGTGGAGATGCTGAGGCTCTTTTTTCCCCTCTATATCAATGTACACTTCAACCATCCCCGGGAAATCACGGCTGCTTCCGCGGCGGCATGTGCCCGGCTGGCGGACGCCGGTATTCCCCTCGGCAACCAGAGCGTCTTGCTAAAGGGCGTCAACGATACACCCGATGTGCTCAAGATCCTATTCCGGAGGCTGCTCACGCTCCGGGCCCGGCCCTACTACCTGCATCACCCGGATCCGGTACGGGGTACCGGCCATTTCCGTCTCCCCATCCAGACCGGCTTGCGTGTCATGGCGGGCCTTCAGGGGCATACCTCGGGGCTGTGCCTGCCCCATTACGTGATCGATGTGCCGGGCGGCGGCGGCAAGGTGCCCCTGCTGCCGGAATATATTCAGGGGAACGATGAGCGGGTCCTGCGGGTGAAGACCTATACCGGAACGGTATTTGAATATCCTGTTTAGCCATAGGGGACGCCCTATCCAAGATACCGCGTCATTCGTTGAACCAGCTGATTTTTCGGCACTGCCCCCACCATCGTATCCCGCAGCTTTCCCCCATCGAAAACGAGGCCGGTGGGCGTGCTTTGAATGTGAAACCGGCCGGCCACCAGGGGGTTCTTATCCACATCGATCCGGCAGACGCGGATTCGCCCCCGCCACTGGGCGGCCAGCTGATCGACCACCGGCATGGTCATGCGGCATACCGAGCACCAGGCGGCCCAGCAATCCAGATACACCGGCAGGGGGGAATTGAGAACCCATTTTTCGAAATCGGCGTCAGTGACAGTGATGGGCCGGTCGATCAGAATATCATCGGTTTGAATCGGATGGTGGCATTTGCCGCATTTGGGGTTTTCGGGCAGCTTGTCCATGGGAATCCGGTTTTTCCCGCCGCATTGGCTGCACCTGAGAATGAGAGCGTCCGCCGCGTACTGTTCCGGCCTCAGGGGCGCGTGGCATTTGCCGCACTTTGCAAGGGTGCCGCTGGGGTGTTCCGTGATGCGGTTCCGGGTGCCGCATGCCTGGCATGTGACGATTTTGTTTCCGGCATCGTTCATACTGAAGGGAGCCTCCTTTTCGGCAGATCACATCTTGCCGTAGGACTTGAGCTTTTTATGCAGGGTCTTACGTGTTATTCCCAGCCGCCGCGCGGTTTCACTCTTGTTACCGCCTGTCAGGGCCAGGGTGTTTAAAATGGCGGCTCGTTCAACCTCCGCCAGGGAGGCTTCCCCACCGAGAAGACCGCTCTCGGCCATGGGGGCCGGATCCGGTGACGGCCCTGAGCAGATGAGGGGAATTTCACTTCGGTCCAGGTAGGCCGAGCGGGCCAGGACCACGCCCCTTTCCACGGTATTCATCAGTTCCCGAATGTTCCCAGGCCAGTCGTAGCGGATCATCTGGTCCATGGCGTCGGGGGTGAATCCGTTGATTTTTTTATTGTTCTTGTGGGAATACAGATCCAGGAAGTGCTGGGCCAGAAGGGGGATATCCTCCCTTCTTTCCCGCAGCGGTGGAATTTCGATATGGACCACGTCGAGCCGATAGTACAGATCTTCCCGAAAGCGGCCCTGATCGATCAATTCGGCCAGGTCCTTATTGGTGGCGGCCATGATCCGGACATCCACGGGAATAACCGCCTCGCCGCCCACCCGGGTGATTTCGCGCTCCTGGAGAACCCGAAGCAGCTTGACCTGAAGGGTCAGGGGCATCTCACTGATCTCGTCCAGAAACAGGCTGCCCTGGTCGGCCTGGGTGAAGCGGCCGTCCTTTTGACGATCGGCGCCGGTAAAGGCTCCCTTTTCATGTCCGAAGAGCTCCGACTCGAAAAGCGTTTCGGTAATGGCCGCGCAGTTTATTTTGATAAAGGGGCCGGCCTTCCGGGCACTGTTGTAGTGGATGGCGCCGGCGATCAGTTCCTTTCCAGTGCCGGATTCCCCGGTGATCAGGACCGTTGCCTCGGAAGGGGCCACCAGTGCCACGGTTTCGAGTACTTCGGTGATCCGGGGGCTGTTTCCGATGATGTTCTGGCGGTCGAACCGGTGGCCGAGGGTTTCCCGAAGCTGCCGGTTTTCTTCCCTCAGCTGAAGGTGTTCCATGGCCCGGGCCATGGTGAGTCGGAGCTTGTCGAAGTCCAGGGGTTTGGTCAGGTAGTCGTAGGCACCCATTTTAAGGGCCGAAACAGCGGTTTCCACTGACGAGTAAGCGGTCATGAGGATGATGGGGATGGCGGGGTTGTGGGACTTGATGAGCGGCAGTGCCTCGAGACCCGAGACCTTCAGCATGCGAATATCCATCAGGATCAGATCATAGGCCCGCTTGCGCACCATATCCACGGCGGTGGACCCGTCATCCGCCTCGCTGATGGCGTACCCCCATCCGCCCAGAAGCGCCCGAAGCATGGTTCGGTGGGCGTGGTCGTCGTCAACCACCAGAATCATCGGTTTTTCTTTCATTCATGCTCCCTTACAGCCAAGTCTCCTGCCCTCTATCCAAAACAGGTTCCTTTCTGGACAACATTGCCGGAAGATCCTAAGACTTAACATTTGAAACGGAAAACTTCCAGGGGTGGCGGGATCAGGCGCCTCCCCCACCATCGTTTTTGGGAGGCTCTGGCAGCGGCAGATGGATCCGGAAGCAGGTTCCTCCCTCTGGACCGCTATGGACGTGGATCGTCCCCTGATGGGCCTCGATGATTTTATAAACGATGGCCAGGCCTAGACCCGTGCCGGTGGGCTTGGTGGTGAAGTAGGGATCGAATATATGGGTGAGATTTTCCTCCGGGATTCCCGGGCCCGTATCGCAGATGTGGATGTGAACCTGTCCGGCCTCCGCCTCCCTTTCAATGCTCACCGTCAGCTGGCCACCGTCGGTCATGGCTTCGACCGCGTTTAAAAATAGGTTCAGCAGGACCTGGTTGATCCGGTCCGAGTCCACATACAGTTGCTCGATATCCGCGGAGGCCTCGAAGTGGGTGTCGATGTGGAGCTCCCTGGTTCTCTGTTCGATCAGTTTCAGGGCATCCTCGAGGAGGGGACGCGCCGGTGTCCATTTCTTCCGGATCTGAATGGGCCTTGCGAATTCCAGCAGCTGGCCCACCACCCGGTTCAGTTTGTCCACCTCCTGGATCATGATGCCGGCGATCTGCTGATCCTCGGCATTTTCCGCATAGCGTTCCCTGAAGTAAGTGGCAAATCCCTTGATGGAGCTGAGGGGGTTGCGGATTTCATGGGCAACGCCGGCGGCCAGGCGGCCGACGGTGGCAAGCCTCTGGGTCCTTGCGATCTCCTTTCTGAGGGATTCGACCTCACTCATATCCTTTAACAGCAAGACGGAGCCGAAGCTCATGCCGTCCTCGTCAAGAAGCCGGGTGGCGTTGACCTCCACCGGCACCACCCGGCCATCCCGGAGCCTGCAGGAGACCTGGTGGTCCACCAGGCGCTCTTGCTCGGCGAGGGGGTCTATCTGGTCCATGAGTTCCCGGGGCAGGCACTGCGAACCGGGTTTTCCTGTGGTCTCTGCCACCGGCAGGCGCAGGATACCGCTGGCCGCCTGGTTCATCATGGCGATGGCCCGCCCATGGTCGAGTGCCACCAAGCCGATGGGCATGTGCTCCACCAGATTGTCCGAGAAGGCCTTGATCCGGGACAGGGATACCCTGGCGGATCGGTAGCCCTGGGCCAGAAACAGAAAGACGATGCCGCCGAAGCCGATCAGCAGCAATACGGCGCCCATGACGATGGTTTGCCGGATGTCCTGCTGGGTGGCCTCTTCGATGGCCCCCATGTCCAATCCGATGAAAATCACCCACTTGTCGGAGGCGGAGGGGATATGAAGGTTTGCGAGAATCGATTGAAACCGTTGAACGAATTTGTCGTGTCCCCAATGCATTCCCATGGAAGCACCCGAGGGCATGAAGCGGCTGGTGACCTCGAATACCTTCTGACCCCCCGGCAGAACGACCTGCCGGCCGCTGACAGTGTCGGATTGAATGATCTTTTGCAGATCCAGCCCGGACTGGTAGATCCTTCCGATCTGGGACGGATCGTCATGGGCCACGATGCGGCCATGGAGATCGGTTACCATCAGGTAGACGATATCCGGCTGCTGGGCGGTTTCCGTAAGGAGCCGCTGGAGCTGGAAGCTGTCCCAGTGGGTTCCCATGATGCCGGTGCGGGTGCCGGCTTCGAAGGTGCGAATCAGCGCCGCCCCCTTCTCAAGGAGAAGATAGGCGGCGCTTTTCTTCTGACGATCGATGGTCTGATAGGTCATGTAGGCAAACAGAGGCAGGAGGATCCCAATGGCGCCGATGAGGATCCAAGGCGAAGCGCCAACCCAGATGCGGCTATGGGGGGTAGCGGTTTCCATCATGGTAGGAGGCTGCAATTTGGGTGCCAATTGTTTGTGTTTTTAGATATTCTGCCCCGGCTGCCGCCGGGCGGCGCTCCTGGGCAGCGGGCCTGACCTTTGGCGGTATGAAGGTGGATACTTATTGCCCATGTCATTTCTCCTGGTGCAAGGATCCGGGTAATAAGTATTCACCCACTGCGTCTCATAAGCCTTTCGGCCTTGGGTAAAAAGAAAGCGACTAGTGGCGCCGGCCCCCTGGCCGAACACGGCCGGGCTTAATGAACCTTAGTTCTGTTAGAATCGCTGTGAGATACCGCATCGGGTTGGCGAATTCGTTTCCGGCATGATACATGAAATCCAGTGGCATGAAAAGGAGGATGGGGATGACGCTGCGGACCTGTGTGGCACCGGGGGGGGAATTTGTGTGGGGGGTGCATTCACCTGTTTACACTGTGGAAAATTTACGCGAAAATGACTTTATTCGACCCC
>CAYOXD010000042.1:0-23194 GCA_964407825.1 uncultured Desulfobacterales bacterium
CCCCCAGGCCGCCATGGCGCGCAAAATGGGCATCAGTGTGCCGCCGTATTCGGTCAGGGAATATTCCACCTTGGGGGGCACCACCGGGTAGACCTTTCGATCGATGATGCCGTCCATCTCAAGCTCTCGTAATTGCTGGGTGAGCATCTTCTGGGAGATGGACGGGATCAGCTTCCGGATCTGGCCGAACCGTTTGGTTTCCGCGCTCAGAATATACAGGATGATGGGTTTCCATTTGCCGCCAATGACCGAGAGGGTGGTGGTCACCGGGCAGGAACTCTGGATCAGCATAAAAGCCTCTCAATAGTTTCTTTTTAGATACTACATTACATAATTGTGCCTACTTGCGTTTTTTATATTATGTGCAAGATTAGCATATACATGCTTCAATTACAAATCTAACACGCAAGGAGGATCCAGCCATGACAAGTACAAAGACCATTCTGGTGACAGGAGCGACGGGAAACCTCGGAGGTGCGGTGGTAAACGCCCTTCTGGCAAAAGGCATGACAGTAAAGGCCGGCACGACCCGGCCCGAAGGGGCGAAACTGCCCGCCGCCGCACGGACCGTGAGGATCGTCTATGAAGACATGGACAGCGTTTCCGCGGCCCTGGAAGGGCTCGACGGTCTCTTTCTGGTGGCGCCCCCCCTGGATCAGGCAGCTCCGGCCAAGCTAAATCCGGTCATCGACCGTGCCAAAACCAGCGGCATAAAGCACATCGTCTTCAATTCGGCCCTGGGGGTGGATCAAAACGAGGCAGCGCCGCTTCGGCTCATCGAGCGGTATCTGATGGCCTCGGGGGTGGGGTACACCATCTTGCGTCCCAACTTCTTCATGGAGAATTTTTCCACCGGCTTTCTCGCGCCCATGATCGCCCAGGGGGGAATTTATCTTGCGGCCGGGGAGGGTCGGACCAGCTTCATCAGCATCGAGGATATCGCCGCCGTGACGGCCTCGGTCTTCGAGGAGGAGCGCCTGGAGGCCGCATACGACCTCACGGGGCCGGCGGCCCTGGATCACGCCCAGGTGGCCGCCATCCTCTCCGAGGTATCCGGCCGGACGATCCACTACCATGGCATCGAAGAGGCGGCCATGTGCCAGGGGGTGCGGGATCAGGGCATGCCCGAGGATGCCGTGGAGTATCTGGCCCTTCTCTACCAGGCTGTCCGAAAGGGATGGGCGGCGCGGGTTACCACGGATGTGGCCACCATCACCGGCCGGTCTCCCATTTCCTTCAGGGCTTTTGCCCAGCGGCAGTCAGCTGTCTGGAAGTAGCGTCCCGTCACGCACCACCGCCAGGGCCTCCTTCAAAAATAACTGCCGCCTTTCTGAATTTGGCATTACCGTTGCATTCACAAAATGAATACAGGTTGCCATCCCGGATGGTTCAGGGTCGCGGAAAAAATGTCTTTTCCGCGGCCCGTAAGGCGAGCCGATGAAGTCCGGCTCAATTAATCGTTTAATTTTAAGTGAGAAGGAGGCGGAGATGAAGAGGACAACACTGTTATTGATTCTGGCATTCGCAGGGGTACTGATGGTTTGGACCTCCTGCCTGGCGGCTCAGTCATCGACCGGCCAGAACCAGCCCCGACTGCAGTGTCAGCAGCGCTTCAGCGCGATGGATACGGATCACAACGGGCAGGTGAGCGAGGCGGAATTCATGGCGGTCCCCCACCGGCGGGTCAATGCCAAGCAGATGTTCCAATCCATGGCGCGGGGCAAGGGGTATATCACCCAGGCTGAATTCTGCGCCAACAAGGGCCTCGGTGGTCGCGGCGGCAATGGCCGCGGAGGCAAGGGTCAGGGCAGGATGCGATAGGGGAGTCCAGGGCGGATCTGCCCAGGGCTGAGTCAGTGTCGGATGCAGCTTCTGGGATCGGGATCGGGATCGGAAAAAATTTCATTCCGATACCGATCCCGAGCCCGATATCGCTTCAGGGCCGGCACCCGGCCTTGGTGGCGTCGGCACGGACCGGCCCGATCTTGTATGGAAAGGAGGACATGTCCCGGATGTCGAAAATCCGATTGGGGGGACTGGCCAGCACCCTTTTTGCGTACTCGGCCTGAAGGGCCTGTACCCGTCGGATAAGGGGCATGTCGCATCCTACCGATCGGAGCTTTTTCTCCAGGCCCGGTAAGGCCTTGGGCTTGATGCCCCTTTTAAGGCGCACGGCCAGTGTCCGCCCAGTGGATCTGCGATGCAGGATCCATGTGTCTCCCAGGGTCTTATCAATGACGAGGGTCCCGTACCGCGCCCGGGCACCCGTGAGATAGGCAGCCGCGTCCCCATAACAGGGAGACGCGTTGACGGCGGCCGCCAGGTCCGTTCTGTCCACCACCCCGGACGGAAAGAGCCTATGCAAGCCATAGGCAATGGCCGCGGAGGCCGCCACAAGGCCGTCGCAGGGATGGCCGTGGAACAGGACAAGGTCGCCCAGGGTGATGGTCTTTGCCTCTTTTTCAAGGGGACCGAGGCTCGATTCCGTATCGAGCACCTTGACGTGGGGTGCGTAGGGCTCGGAGGCCAATTGGGTAAGCAGGCCTCGATCGCTCATTGCACCGACACAGGGAGTTGCAGCAAACAGCCCCAGCACGGCCACCCCAAGGAGAGCGGCGGCCGTCAGCAGTTTGCAATATCCTGCGCGGAGATGTACGGTTGTCAGCATCATAAACGATTTCCAGTCTGATGGTCTAAGGCTTAAGCCAGGCCTTCACATCTTCTTTCTTGGGGACCTTCCCCACGCACTTGATCTCACCGTCCACCACAATCGCCGGCGTCTGGAGAACCCCGAAGCTTGCGATCTTCATCAGATCCGTAACCTTTTCGATATCTGCCGCGACCCCGGTTTCGGCCACCGCATCATTGACCACCTTCTCCGTCTCCCGGCATTTCTTGCATCCCGGGCCCAATACTTTGATCTCCATCGGAATCCCCCCTTCCAATCCTTTTCAGAACCGTATCCCTGACGTGCTATTTTTCGCAGTCACACTTGATATTGCCGGCGAGGATTTCCTTCCAGTCGCCGATGACGTCGTGGGTCCAGCAGTCGTCCGCACCGGCCGCCTCCCGCATCACCAGGGCCAGGATATAGGCCAGTTCCTTGACGGTTGCGCCAGCTTCCATAGCCCCTTTGAAGTGCTTGAGCACGCAAGGTTTCGACCGCGCCTTGATGGAAAGCGCAAAGCAGATGAACTGGTAGGTTTTCTCGTCGATGCTCCGCTTCTCGGCATAGAGCGTGTCCATCTGGTCGAGCATTTCGGCGAATTCAGGGAAAAATTCAGCAAGCAGTCTCATTACGCTTCCTCCTTGTTTTCAGGATGTATTTACATTTCGGCATATGGCGATTTATAACCCTTCTCAGCCCCCACAGATTTTCTCCCGATGAATTTCCGGAAGACGCTTTACGAGCGCCACCACCTCCGCGTCGGTTTCGAGCCAGTGGCGCAGGTTTCCAAGTAAATTCGCAACATAGGGGCTCTCCGTTCCGTCGGCCAGGCGGTAATTAACCCAAAGCCCCTCCTTGAAATAGGTAATCAGCCCGGCCTCCTCCAAAATCCGCAGGTGTTTGCTGGCGGTGGACTGGGCAAGACCCAGGGCCTCCTTGATCTCGCACACGCACATGACCCGCCGTTGGAGCATTTTCACCATCTTGACCCGATTCGGGTCTGACAGGGCCTTCATCACCCGAACGAATTCCCGCATGACCCCTCCATATCGATTAAATGGAATTTAATGGGACCTCCTTCCCGTGTCAAGGGAAAATGAGCCCAGGTCACGGAAGCAGAGGCATGACATGTATACTTTATGGACAGTTCCAACGTATCCCCCATGATTAACGGGTATAGAATACCCACATCAGGCTTCCCCAGGGCTGCTACGCGGCTTCGGAGCCGGTGACACCCGTTATGCCAGAGAGTTTCTTATCCGCTGTATTCGACATGTTATGTTCCATTCAGGATGGTCCATATCCATTTGGCACATCCATTGCTCGACATCAGGACAAAGGAGGCAGCCTCTCTAAACTCAAGCCCCGGCGCGATGGAGGAATCGATATGAAAAAGAGGAACAATAGAGGAATATGTCTGGCACTGGCGTTGCTGTTGGCGGTGACGGTATTTGCGAGCATCACCACCTTTCAACCGAACGCTTACAGGACGAGCTTCAAGGGTGAGACCACGAGCGCCCAGCCGGACATCCCTTCCCGCAGCCCGCGGTCTCCGTAGCCCTATGCTATCCGACCGGCTGCCAGCACGCCCCTTACCGGTCCGGCAGATTCCCTTCAGCTGGAGATGACACGGGCGGCAAGGTCTGGGCCCCGGGCGGCGGATCAGGCGACGGTGCCGGTCGCGTACTCCTTGGCAAGCTCTCGAATCTGTTGCTGATAGCGCTCATATTCGGGAGATTCCGGACGACTGTAGTTGTAGTTTTTGAAGAGCCCTGTCAGTCGTGTAAAAAAGTCCCGGGCCTCATCCTTTCCCTTGAACTGGTAGTCCGTTTCGATGAGCCACCGCAACAGGTTGAAGCTTTCCAGCTGCCGCTCACGGGATGAGGATACGTCCACCTCATCAAAGGCATCCTGCTGCAGGTAGACCATATCCAGCAGGTTCGCCTTGTGCCAGACCAGGTAGTCCTCCATGGAGATGCCCTCTTCACCCGTTACCTGCATCATCTGATTGATGCTGTCCCCCCGATGCAGGAGCTCGCGCATGGACTTCACCGCCTCCGTCCAATCCCCACCCAGGTTTTCCGAAAACCAGTCCTTGAGCTGATCCAGATAGCGGGACCAGGAGATGAGTGGATCAATGGCGGGGTAATAGCGACGATAGGCCCGCTCCGAAGACAGTCCCAGAAAGGTCTTCACCGTCGCCAGTGTCGCCTGGGTAACCGGCTCGTCAAAATTACCACCCGCCGGTGAGACCGTTCCGATCATGGTCAGGCTTCCGATGGAGCCGTCGCTGCATCGGATCACACCGGCGCGTTCATAAATGTTCTTGATGGCGGAATCCAGATAGGCCGGAAAGGCCTCTTCCCCGGGGATTTCCTCCATACGCCCCGAGATCTCGCGCATGGCCTGGGCCCAACGGGACGTCGAATCTGCGATCACCAGCACATTGTACCCCATCTGCCGGTAATATTCGCCGAGGGTGACGCCGGTGTAAATGGAGGATTCACGCGCCGCCACCGGCATGGAGGAGGTGTTGCAGATGATGACGGTGCGATCCATGAGCGATTCGCCGGTGCGCGGATCCCGCGTGGCCGGATATTCCGTGATGGTTTCCACCACCTCGCCGGCCCGCTCGCCGCAGGCGATGATGATCACCACGTCCACCGTCGCGTAGCGGGCGATGAGGCTCTGCAACACGGTCTTGCCCGCACCGAAGGGGCCCGGAATACAGGCCGTACCACCGCGGGCAATGGGTAGAAAGGTATCGATAATACGCGTCGTGGTGGTGACGGGTTCCGAAGGGTAGAGGCGCTCCACCAGGCGGTTACGAAACATGGCCTCCGGGATGGGGCGCCGCACCGGCCAGCGCTGGACCATGGTCAGTTCCTGCTCGACACCGTTTGCCGAGACGATTCCCGCAATGGGGGTTTCGATATTGAAGGTGCCCTCGCGGATCCAGCTCACCTTGACCGGCTCGGTGTAATGAAAAGGCACCATGACCTTGTGGGTGAAGGGCCCTTCCGGTACCGTGCCCAGTGTCTGGCCGGCCAACACCCGGTCTCCGGTGGCCACCGAGGGGGTGAAGTGCCATTTTTTCTGCACATCGAGCGAAGAGATATCCTCCCCCCGGGGCAGGAAGAACCCGTGCTTGGCGGCGATCACCCCGAGGGGATTTGCCAGCCCGTCGAGCACCTGCCCGAGAAGTCCCGGTCCCAGCTCAACGGAGAGCATTTCACTGGTCAACTCCACCCGGTTGCCGACCCGAACGCCATCCGTGTCTTCAAAGACCTGCATGTCCGCAGCCCGGCCGTGGATCCGGAGCACCTCGGACTTCAGGCGTTCCTTTCCGACACAGACGTAACCGACTTCGTTCTTCCGGATCGCCCCCTCTTCCACCTCGATGCTCACGAGGCTCTCCTTTACGGCCGTCACTTTCGCTGTAATGGTCTTCTGCTTTTTGGTTTCGCTAGTTAAAGGACGGTCGATGTCCATCGGTTACCTCCGCCAGTAAATGATCTAATCGCGTCTTCGCAGGCACGGGATCATAGGAAAGCCATCGTTCAATGGTGTCCCACTTGAAAAGATATGCCAGCACCGCGCCAAAGTTAAAGAGGTTGTTTTGGGCCACCCGATCGGCAAAGTCCCATACCAGGCGCAACAGGAGCCGCTCGAGGGCCAGCGTTTCACCCGCCTCGAGGAATTCCCGAGCCTTCGGAAGCCATGGATAGATGGGCAGCAGCTTGAAATTGGGATCATCCCAGTTGTGCAGGATGTGAGCCACCCGCTGGCCGACGCCCCAGGGCGCTCCGGCCGCCGGGCGCGGCAGCCCCCGCCTGCGTCGCCGCAGGGCCACCATCACCGTGCGGATCTCGGCCGGATATTGGATCATTGCCCGTAGAATCGGACTCACGACACTCTTCATCAGCCGCTCGTAGTCGGCCACCATGGCCGCGTCGGTGACCTTATCCGGGTGGCGTTGCCACTCCAGGAAGGCAGCCGCGCGCTGAACCGTCTCGGCGTGCGGGGGCAGCAGCATGGTGAGCCGTTCCCTTAGACGTACCCGGTTGATGGGCAATCGATCCGCCCGATCGAAACGGGGAAGGGCCGGCAGACTGGTCACCAGCGTATAGTACTGATAGCGCAATTCAACACTCCTGAGGGATTATATCACGCCTTGCACGATGGCGCGGAATCTGGGAATCAGGTACTTCAGCAGCAATTCGGTGATGGCCTTGCCGCTAAGGTCGATATCCAGTTCCTCGCCGGCCAGCCGAACCCGAACACCGCATTCCATATCCCCGGGTGACTGCAGCTGGATACCTTCCCTGAGCATTTCGCTGGACAGTCCCAGGATGAAGTGGTGCAGCTGTTCCCTGCCCTTTTCGGTGAGTTCCTCCTCCCCGTTCGTTCCGGTGGTGAACAGGCAGCTGGAAAGCTGGATTTCCGGTGCCTCGCCCTTTCCGGCCGTGGTTGAGACCCGCTCGACAATGGTCAAAATCAACTGCCGAAGGAAATCCCGGTCCTGCATTTCCATTGAGACCAGACGCCGCACCTGGGCGGCGAAAGTGGCCTGGATGTCGGATTCCAGCTGAAGCTTGGTGTCCCGAAAGGCCAGCCGAATGGCTTCATGGGCGGCCAATCGTTCCGCCTCGATTTCTTCCTGGCTCCGGCGACGTATTTCTTCCACTTCGGCTTTCGCTTCGGCAACCATTTTTTCGGTCTGCCGGCGGGCCTCCTTCAGAATACGCTCCGCCTCCCTCTGTCCTTCCCGAACGCCCTCATCGCGCAGCCGATTGATCAACTCCTGAACGCCAGAGGGCACTGTTGGCGCATTCGCCATGTCCTACCTCCTCACTTGGGCAGCATGCCTGCCAACACCAGCGCAAAAACCAGGGTAAAAACGGCAAACCCTTCCACCACCGCAGCGGGCGCGATGGACAGGCCGAACACCTCCGGTTTGCTCTTGGACACATTGATCGATGAGGCGATACAATATCCTTCGTAGACCGAGCACACGAGCAGGGCGATCCCCGCCAGTAACCCCACGGCGAAGACCCCTCCGGCATTGGCCGGCAACAAGGTCTTCTTGAGGGTCAGCATGATGACGATGCCGTAGATGACCTGCGACGACGGCATCGCCGAAAGCCCGACATACTTTCCGTAGCCGCTTTCGACTTCCAGCATCGCACCGATAGCCGCTTGCCCGGCCCTTGCGCAGCCCACCATACTTCCGACGGCACCCAGCGCCATCGGTGCAAAGATGCCAATCCAGCCCAGCAGGGAGGAAGCTAGGTTATCCACAATGACTTCTCCTTTCTTCTAAAAGCCTTAAACGCGTATCCTTCACCGCACCCACTCCAATTAAAAAATTCTATGAAATTGAGCCGCAGCCCATGAATAAATCCACTCGAGATGGCGATCACGAGGTTCAACCCGTGCCCGATCAGAAGCACCAACAGGGACAGCAACAGGCCGAACCCCGGTACGTCCGCATGCAGTTGCCTTGCGATATCGTTGAAGGAGATGGCCAGGGAGGCGCTGGCTAGCCCCAGAGCGAAGAGACGCAGGTAACTCAGGGTGTCTCCGAAGGCGCCGGATAGCTTGGTCAGCCGCTCGAGGCCCATCAGGAACCGCTTGAGGGGACTGCCCTCCAATTCACTGAAAAACAGCACAAGCCCCCCTCCCAGCACCATACAGCCGAAACCGATATGCTTCACAACCGCCGCGCCCTCCGACAGGGAGTAACCGAGCCAGGCAATCAGCGCCCCGCTGAAGATCAAGATCCAGCCCAAGGGCGCCACCGCCTTCATGGACCGCCGCCAACGCCACACCACCGCGCAATTGGCCAGAATCAGATGACCGGCGCCGATCAATAGCGATATCCGCATCAGCAGCGAATAATCCAGCATATCCACCACCTGAAGGGATTCCAGCATCGAGTGCCGCGGCGGCTCCATGCCGAAATAGCTGCCGATGAGCACCCCGTAGACCAGTGTGCCGCCGGTGATGGCCGTAAAAAGGGTCCGCAAGCGGCGGGCCGTCTCCGAATGCCCCAAGCGTTTCCAGAACCCGGCCAGACCCAGCGCCATCAGCAGACCGTAGCCCGCATCGGCCATGATCATGCCGAAGAAGATCGTAAACGAGACAAACACGATGGGAGAGGGATCCCAATGCCAGTAGCTCGGGGTCTGGTAAAAGGAGACCAGATCTTCGCCAACGGCCAAGGAAGATGGGTTTTGAAACAACGTCGGGGGAACCTCTTCCGGGTCGGGGTCCGCATGATCCAGGACCAGCCCCGTCTCGTCTGCATACGCCTGAAGCTCGGCCATCTTTTTCTTCGGACACCAGGCCTGAAGGGCGAAGACCGGACTGTCGTCGTAGGTGCGGCCGGCCGCGTCGCCGAGCGCGGCCTGGTCCTCGAGACGGGCCAGGCTCTCATTGAGAAGCGTGCAATATCGGGTCAAACTGGTTCTGCCGGCCTGGAGATCTTCGAGCTCGAGCTCCACATCTTCCAGCCGCTGTTCCAACCTTGAAATGGACTGGGCGCCCGTGTGAACCCGTAAAACCGGCATTCCCTCGGGTTCTTTTTTCGAGAAGACCACCACATAGGAGAAGCGATTGTCCCGGTGGACCACCTCCATGGTGATGTCCTCAACGGGGATCTCCTTGACCCGATGGTGGGGAACCACATAGAACCACAGCCGGTGGCCGGCCAACTCCTCAACGGGCGGGAAGACGAAATTTCCCCATGGCCGTAAATCCATGATTCGCCCGATGAGGAAATCACGCTCGTCGGTGAGCGTTTGGATGCGGTATTTCAGATCCAGCGCCTCTCCCTCCACCAGGGCCGCGTCAAACTCGTCTGGATTCGTCGCCTGCCTGCGCCGCACCGGGCAGCTGAGCAAAAAGCTCAACGCTTCGCGGGCTTCCGATGAAGGTCCGATTTCATGAAGCGTTTCCTCCATGGGGCTCAACGGGATGAGATGCAGCAGCCCCATGGCCTGGAGACTGGCGAGAATCTGCCGCTTGTCCTTGAGCTGTCCGTATACGGTGACCTTTACGAGCGAGACAATCATGCTGCGTTCCCCTTGCGCATGAGCATACTCCGTTGCTTCTTGTGCATGGCTTTGGCGATCTTCGAGCGAACCACCGCGGAGCGTTCCGCGTCTCCGAGGTAGATCTGGATCTGGTGGATGGTCTTTTTCGTATTCGGGATCAGGATTTTCTCGAAGAGATTGACGCGCTGGGTGATACGTCGGAGCGCGATCTCCAGGAGGCGCACCCGCTCGTCCAAAACATGCAGGCCCATCTGCATTTCCGCCATTTGCTTGAGCCGTTCCACCAGAACGTCCACCCAATACGGATACGCCAACATGGAATAATTGCTGATGGTGCAGGTTACTTGCGCCAGGACCGGCAGTCTGACGCCGACGATATTCTCCTCGTCCAATTTCACCGAATCGATCCGTACGAACCCGCTGAGGTCCTTTTCGATGTCGGCCAGCATGGGCAGTTGCTCGGCCGCCCGGTTCTTCATGCTCTCGAATTCCGCCTGGCTCTTGGCCAACTGCGTCCGCGCCCGCCCGAGCTCCAGACTGAGCTGGCGTCGCTTGAGATCCAGCGATGGCAGCAATCGCTCATAGAGTTTGAGCTTGTCGCGTTCCTTCTGCAGGGCACTCTTGTTCAGTGCAACTTTTTCCATACCGGGATCACCTGTCACTCACGCCGCGAATTTCTCAATAACGAACCGTGTTTCGCCCCTTCGCAGCCCCGCATCACGCCACGCTGCGCGGGAAATATTCATCGATCAGGGTCTGTTTCATCAACAATTCCTGGGGCTCAAAACATTCCGCAAGCGTTTCCCAGCACAGATTCAACCCTTCGATCACCGAAATGGACACGTTGATGTCCATGAACCGCTCTCGAAACAGATTGCCGAATTTAAGCAATTTGTGGTCGAAGGGGGAGAGTTCGAACGCCATGGCCTGCTTTTTCTCCGCCTCCTTGGCGCTGGCGTAGAGTCGGATCATGGTATTCATGATCTGGCTGTGATCTTCCCGGGTGGCCTTGCCGACCACATGCTGTTTCAGTCGCGACAGGGAGCCGAAGGGATCGATGACGCCGTCATGCAGGTAAAACTGACCCTCGGTGATATAGCCGGTATTATCCGGAACCGGATGGGTGACATCATCTCCCGGCATGGTGGTGGCCGTCAGGATGGTCACCGAACCGGCCCCCTTGAAATCGCAGGCTTTTTCATACCGTCTGGCCAGCTGGGTATAGAGATCCCCCATATACCCGCGGGCGGCCGGCACCCGCTCCATGGCGATCCCGATTTCCTTCATGGCATCGGCGTAAGCCGTCATGTCGGTCATCAGCACCAGGACCCGTTTGTTTTCCTCCACTGCGAACCGTTCCGCCACGGCAAGGGCCAGATCCGGCACCAGCAGCCTCTCGACAATGGGATCGGAGGCCTGATTGACGAACATGATGGTGCGGTGGAAGACGCCGTGTTCCTCGAACACCGAACGGAAAAAATAATAATCGTCAAAGATCAGACCCAGCCCTGCAAACACCACCACATCCGCGTCCGCCTGAAAACCGATCCGCGCCAGCAGTTCGTTATAGGGTTCCCCGGCCACCGAAAAAATAGGGATCTTCTGACTTTCAACCAGACAGTTGAACAGATCGATCATGGGCACATTGGTTTCGATCATCCGCGTCGGCATGATGCGCATCATCGGATTGATGGTGGGGCTGCTGGCCTTGATTCTGGGCTCGGAGGAAAGATCCGGACCGCCGTCGATGGGCTCACCCGAGCCGTTGAACACGCGCCCCAGGATATTATCCGAATAGGTGACATCCAGCGGATGGCCGAGAAACCTCACCGTCGCCTCCGTGGACAGGCCTTTGCCACCAGCGAAGACCTGCAGGGTGACCACGTCCTCGTCCAATTCGATGACCTTGGCCAGGCAGGTCTCTCCGTCCACATTTTCAACTATGGCCAAGTCTCCAAATGCCACCTCTTTTCCCCGAACCCGTACCGTGTCACCAACGATTTCGAGCAGCCGCGTATGTCGGACCAATTCAACAACCATAACTTAATTTCCTTGCCCTATTAAGGATTCCCGCAACATCATATCCCTTGGCGTCCATCTGTTATCAGTTACTACCCTCTCTAACCGATCCGGTTGGTTAAGCCTCATCCTAAGGCACCGGTCAGCTACTGATAATTTTCTTTGCTTGAAATTTGGATGAACTTTTACTTTAAAATAACGTTCACAAAAATGCAATAGACAATCTTACCTCGCGTCATCGAGTCAAAAGTTAAGGAGGATCAAGGCCATGCCGAACCGGCCTTGACTGTTCGAACGATACGAGATTATTGTTTAACAACTGAACAAAGGAGGGTGATGCACGCATCTTCCCCCTCTTGGCCACAATTATCGAGAGGATGATTTGAAATTTCCAGGTCGGAATCGGGATCAAAGTCGTTTGCACCATTCGATCCCGATTTCGATCCCGATAAGCAATTTTGCGAGACAGGCTCTCAGAATGAGTCTATAAGAATCTCAGGACGGCCCCGTGAAGCAGCTGACCCGTACCCCCATGTACCGATTTCTGATCGTTCTGACCATCAGCTCCACCGTTGGGCTCCAGGCCTGGCGCACCCTGTTCAACAACTTCGCCGTGGAGGTGGCGGGCCTCAATGGCGAGCACATCGGTGTCATCCAATCGGTTCGCGAGATCCCGGGGTTTCTTGCGCTCCTGGCCATCTATATGCTGCTGATCATGAAGGAACACCGGCTTTCAGCGCTTTCCATCCTCATCCTGGGGGCCGGCGTGGCAGCCACCGGCGCCTTTCCGAGCTACGAAGGGCTGGTTTTCACCACGCTCCTGATGAGTTTCGGCTTCCACTATTACGAGACCACCAACCAGTCCCTCACCCTGCAGTATTTCGACCAATCGGCCTCGCCGCTCGTTTTCGGCCGCCAGCGGGCGGCGGCCGCGGCCTCCAACATCGGTGTCGGCGCCCTCATCTTTCTTCTATCCGGTGTGCTGCCCTATGCCGATATCTATCTGCTGGTGGGATTGCTGGTGGCGGCCGTCGGGATCTGGGGATGGCGGCAGAACCCGGAAACCCGGCAGCCCGTGGTGCAGTTCAAGCGGATGATCCTGCGGCGGCGCTATTGGCTCTTTTATCTTCTCACTTTCATGTCCGGCGCCAGGAGGCAGATATTCGTGGCCTTTGCGGTATTTCTCATGGTGAAAAAGTTCGACTACACCGTGCAGGAGGTCACCGCGCTCTTCATGGTCAACAACGCCGTCAACTATTTCGCCAGCCCGATGATCGGGAAGGCCATCACCCGTTTCGGCGAACGGAAGGTCATGTCCCTGGAATACGCAAGCCTTATCGCCATTTTTACGGCCTATGCCTTCGTGCAGTCCAAGTGGGTTGTGGCGCTGCTCTACATCCTGGACTACCTCTTTTTCAATTTCTCCATCGCCGTAAGAACCTATTTCCAGAAGGTGGGAGATCCTGCGGACATCGCACCGAGCATGTCCGTGGGATTCACCATCAACCACATCGCGGCCGTTATCCTCCCGGCCATCGGCGGAGTGCTGTGGATGATGGATTACAGGATCGTTTTTCTCGCCGGCGCGGCCATGAGTCTGATGTCACTCCTGGCCGTCCAGGCCATCCGCCTGCCAAGACGGAAAACCGCCTCGGGTCCATAGGGCCCCGCCTCGGAATCGAACACGGCTCAAACAATTCCCGGTGAACGGCAGTGGAATCTTGCACGACGCAGGGGGGGGTGTCCCGGGGGTCTTGGGATCCCCCCATGGCACCTCACCGGTGATTGACCTATCTGGACACGGCCGGTAGCCAGCGACGCGCCAGGTATTCAAGGCTTGGCCAGAGCTCCTTTTCCTCATGGGGCTCGAGGGTGACGATGGGCGGGCGCCCCCGGTGCGCCGCCAGCCAGTCGAAGAGTCCGGTGAAATCGATGGTTCCGCTGCCCAGGGCGATATGGTCATCGGCTTCCCCGTGGTTATCGTGCAGATGCAGCTGCCCGATGAAGGGGCCCAACTGCGTAAGCCACCGGTCCATGCCGGCCTTTCCAAAGGCCTGCTGATGGCCCACATCGAAACAGAATCCCACCTGATCCGCTGCCAGCTGCTCAAAGAGGCAGCACAGCTCTTCTGGACCATGCTCGTACACATTTTCGAGCATCAACCGTCCCCCCTCGGCCGAAACCCGCTCTGCCAGCCAGCGCCACATCCCCAAACTCATTTCAATCCATTCGTCTCTGGAAAACCCATATCGCCGGCCCTCATAGCCAGCGTGACAGACCACGGTCTTGGGCCTGAAAAGGGGCATCAGTCGCAGCACCTGCTCGAATCGCCGCCGCGTCACCTCGCGGATCTGCGGATCGGGAGACCCCGGAGACATATCCATAAACGGCGCATGGAAGGTCACCGCCAGCTGCCGCTGACGAATCCTGCCGGCCACCGCATTGAAGTCCGATGCGTCGAAACCATCCAGCGCGGCCGCATCCAGGCCTATCTCCGGGTTGACGCCGTGTTCGAGAAAGAGGGGAAGGTAGCTGTCTATCAGCATGGTGAAGGGGATGTTCACATGCACATGCTGCAATATGGATGAATATTCCCGTGAGTCCATCGGTTGCCCTTTGCGTTTTCGCCGGTCGCCGAGACCCGCCCCCTTCTTAGAATCTTCCTTTTCCGTAATGATGGTTACAAGGAGGCGCCCGCCCTCCCCTTTATGCCTGTTTGACGGGCTGGACCTGCACCTTCTGCAGGGCGGTCATGGCGGTGGTCACCATGCCGGCCACATCGCTGACATTGCTCGGAATGACCAGGGTATTGGATGCCTGCGCCAGGTTGCCGAACTCGAGAAGATATTGTTCGGCCACCCGGAGATTGGCTGCCGCCTGCCCGCCGGGCACCTGAAGCTGCTCGGCGACGCTCCTGATCCCTTCCGCCGTGGCCCGGGCCACCGCCAAGATTTCCTGCGCCTGACCTTCTGCCTCGTTGATGCGCTTTTGCTTTTCTCCTTCGGAGCGCAAGATGGCATCCTGACGATCCCCTTCCGCACGGTTGATGGTGGCCTGCCGCTCCCCTTCGGATTTGGCAATGGCGGCACGCTTTTCCCGCTCGGCGGTCATCTGGGCCTCCATGGCCTTTTTGACCGATTCAGGCGGTACGATATCCTTGACCTCATAGCGGAGCACTTTCACGCCCCATCCCTGCGCGGCCTGATCGATGGATTCGACCACCTGAGCGTTGATGGTGTCGCGCTCTTCGAAGGTCTTGTCCAGGTCGATCTTTCCGATGCAGGAACGCAGGGTCGTCTGCGCCAGCTGGGAAGAGGCCAGACGATAGTCATTGATTCCGTAGGCGGCCTGCTTGCTGTCCATCACCTGCAGATAGATCAGGCCGTCCACCTCCACCGTGACGTTATCCTTGGTGATGCAGGTCTGGCTCGGAATATCGAACACCTCCTCCTTCAGGGAAAATTTGTAGGAGACGCGGTCCAGAAACGGAACCAGGATGTGAAATCCGGCGGCCAGGGTATTGCTGTACTTTCCCAGCCGTTCAACGATGAATTCACTTTTCTGGGGAACGATCACGGCCGTTTTGAGGAGCAGGACAATGACAAGGGCGGTGAGAAAGATAACGGCGACAAGGGCGGTATTCATGACAGACTCCTTATGTATGTTAGATTTTCTTGACGAAAAAAACCTTTCGAGAATCGTCGGCATGCCGTAAAATTTCGACGGTTTCATCCTTTTCTATCGCTTCGTCGGCGGCAGCATCCCAGAAGCTCCCCCGATATTGGATGCGTCCGTGGACCTCGGGCGTAATCCGCTGGGTCACGCTGACGTGCGCCCCGTTGGGGAAATCATCGAAACCTGCGTCGGACCGATCCTCCAGCTTGCCCCGGAAAATGTTCATAAGCCATTTTCGAAGCAGAACGATGGACAGGAGCGTCGCGACGATAAAGAGCACAAACTGCTGGGTAAGGCTCAGCTGCCAGAGCAGCTGTGCGCCGGCGACCACCCAGCATCCCAGGCCGAAAAAGATGATCACAAAGGCGGGGACCAGAAGCTCCAGAAACGCCAGCCCGACCCCCACCACGAACCAGATGAGCCAGGCTGAAACAATTGAATCCAGATTCACGGCAACCTCCTGCGCTTTCAGTTGTTTTGACCACCGGGATGGATGGACACTCCCTATCCACAGCATTTTTTATATTTAAGACCGCTGCCGCAGGGACAGGGCGCATTGCGGCTGATCTTGGTGGAGATGGCGGGCTTTGGTTTGACCATGGCACCGTCGGTGAAATACCAGCGTCCCCCCTCCCGCTTGAAACGACCGCGCTCGTGATGGGAGCATGCCACCGTCTTTTCCCGGAATCGGGCGATGAATTCCACTTCCCCCTCCGTGTCATCCGGGCCGCCCTGAAGGCTATCGACAATCTCCAAGCCCAGCCATTCGGAGTTTTCCGCCCACTGCTTCGTTCCGGCATGGTCATACCCATTCCGATGACTGGGATGCGTTGTCTCGAAAAGAAAATCGATCTCAGCATTCACATAAGCGGCATAGCGAGCCCGCATGAGCTCTTCCGCGGTTTCAGCCAGCCTTGCGCCATTGATGATCGACCCGCAGCACTCGGCGTAGGGGACGCTCTTTCCACAGGGGCAGGTATCCAAATCCGTTTCTCCTCCATGACAGTCCGATGTAATGCTACGAAGGCCGACCCTAACACAATTCCGGGGGCGTTTGGAACGGAAAAAATCGAGTCAATCAGCCAGGTCGCTGTCCGCTAGAAATTCGATGAGGGGCCGGGCCGCCCTGCTGAATGCCGCGCGGGTTTCGCCCGTTGCCTTCTTGACCTTCAGCAGCCTTCCCACCAGGAGCTTTTCCAATTCGCCGTAAAGGGTTTCGTCCAGATTTTCCTTCTGGGCCGTCAGCTCATTGATTTCTGCCTGTTTCATGTCGATGGCCGCCTTGAAATCCCTGGATTCCGCATACGCCTTCGCCCGTATGGCGTCGGCGAGTGCTTGATCGAGTTTTTCCCTTTTCTTGGCACGCCGCTGCCGATGGGGAACGATCACCTCCTGAATTACATCGATGAGCCTTTCGGCACCGCCCAGCGCCACCTCCACCCGTTCACCCTGATGTATCGCGTATACCCGCACCTCCGCCGGCGGGATATCGTTGACGGCATTGATAATCCGCTGAAGGCTGGATACCGTGTCCAGATACGGCATGATCCTTTCAGACAGGCAATCAACGGTAAGGGCAACCCCCTCTTCCCCGCCCATCCGCAGCGACAGGTTCTTTTGATCCGATAGGGTCACCTTTTGGGTGGTTTTCTCCGTGGTCTTCTCCGTGAGCTCCGTGCTGGTGATATCCGCCTTGAAGGTATACACGAGTCTCATGTCCGCCTGGGAGAGATCCGCATTCTTTAGATTGGCGCCGCCGAGATTGGCATCCAAGAGGATAGCGCCGCTTAGATCTGCATCCTCCAGAATGGCGTTCTTGAGATTCGCCTGGGTTAGATCGGCCTGCTTCAGGTTTGCCTCCCGAAGATTCGTGTGTCGCAGATGCGCCTTCATCAGGTTGGCCCCTTCGAGGTTGGCACGGGCGAGTCTGGCATTGTAGAAATCGGCGCCGTATAGGTCTGCGTATGCGAGATCGGCGTTGTACAGGTCGGTATTTCGGAGATTGGCTTCACTGAGGTTCACTTTCCGAAGGATCGCGTCCTTCAGCACGGCACTGCTGAGATCCGGCTGGATATCCGGGTATTCCATTCGCCACAAGTTCCACGAATCGATCCCTTTTCCCAGAATTTCTAGATGTTGTGGATCTGCCATGGGACGGCTCCTTTCTTGCCATAATCGGCTTGACGATGCATTAACTTAAGATTTATACTTAGGTAACAATTATGCCATGTCTTGCTCGAGATCTTTTGCGAAATTTCAGCTATTTTTTACTGATCTTCCCATTGCACCAAATCGGTCGACGATCAATGCCAAAAGAATGATTTGTGCCAATTCAGCGGGTCGCTATCGCCCGATAACGACAAGTTCTTCAGAGGGAAATGGTGGCCGCAAACCAAGGGGAGGTTATCCATGGGTATAAAAAAAATATTATGGCCGACGGATTTCTCAAGAATAGCGGAAAAAGCCCTGCCCCATGTTCAATCGCTCACTGACAAATATGACGCGGAAGTTCATGTCCTATATGTCATTGAGGATATCGCCCACCACGACGGTTGGTATGGGGCGTTTGATGAGAAGCATGTCCAGGAGCTCATGGACCATGCCAGCCAAACGGCGTCCAAACGCCTGGGGCAGATCTGTGAAAAATACCTGGAGGGGTGCCCCAGGTACATCAAGCACATGGCTGTGGGGGATGCGGCACAGGAAATCTTGAAACTGATTAAAGAAGAAAATATGGACCTGGTGGTGATGGCCAGCCATGGGGAAAAGGGCCATTTTCGTTTTGGCAGCGTTGCGGAAAAGGTGCTGAAAAATTCATCGGTCCCGGTAACCATTATTCCCACTGAGCCAGACGCCTAGCAAGTAACGCCTCCTTCCCCTTGGCCCGGATGGCCGGCAGATGCAGCCTTTGGAATATCTGCTCGTTTACGGAGAAAACGATGGATTTCAAATGGCTATCAGTCTATATGAATCGTAATCCAGTATCAAAGATCGAAATAGCCAGGCAAATCGCATGAAGCTCAAGATATTCTCCGTCGGCGGGACGATCGATAAGGTCTATTTTGATAGACTTAGCGCCTATGAGGTGGGTTTTCCAAGCATCCAGACCATTCTTGCAGGACTTCCCATCGGCTTTGAATATGAAATCGAGTCGCTACTCAGGAAAGACAGCCTGGATATGACCGATGGGGACCGCCGGTTTATCAAGAAGCGGATTACAGCCGAGCCATGTTCGAAAATCATCATTACCCATGGAACGGACACGATGATCGAAACGGCCAGGGTATTAAGCGGCCTCGACGGGAAATGTATTATGCTAACGGGGGCCATGGAACCGGCCAATTTCAAGTCGAGCGACGCCATTTTCAACGTCGGGGTCGCTGTCGGGGCCGTGTGGTCACTGCCGGACGGCGTATACGTCGCTATGAACGGAAGGATATTCGATCCCTTTAGATGCCGGAAAAATCGCGAGATGGGAATCTTCGAAGACACGTAATCTCTTTTGGGGCTGATAGAGCACCGGTTCTCGCGCAGAACAATGGTTCGTCGCAGGATACCATGAGCCGTTGGCAGCGCCTGCAAAGGCTCAGGAAAATCTGGAAAGTCCAGAAAGAGAACGCGGCCGATCAGGAGAAGTTTGAGACCTCCGGCGGAACTTATGACATCCTCTGGGTGGACAGCGATCACTCCCTGGCGCATATGGCCGCTGCCGTCAAAAGGCGCGAAGGAGCCAGCCTTGCCGAGATAGAGGCGCGCTTTTTCGGCCTCTCGCGACGGCCATAGCGGGATTAAAGACGAAGTGACTCCTGTCCTACCAATACAATCTTGTCAGCCGCTCATGCAGGCTCGGCGCCGATACGGATTGCGCCGCGACAATCGTCGTTGTTTGCGGTTTTCCGCCTTCCAGCGTCACCGTGCCGAGGATATCACCCTTCCGGATCGGCAGGGTCATTTTCTTTAGCTGCACGTTCAAATGAAGGTCCCTTTGGGGCCAGACGATGCTGTCGATGGGTTGGGTACATTGAAGCGACAGCACGTGATTCGGTCTGAAGCTCACCGTTCCGATTTGCTCGCCCTTTTTCACGACATGCATCAGTCGTAAGGCGTCTTTTGTGTTTTTCAGCACATCCAGGGCGCCATTCAAGGCATCCATGATGGGCCTCCGGCCCTGGACACCAAACAATGCGCCTATAATCAATACCTTTTCACCCCCCACATCATGATAGGAGGCGAAAACGAAATTTCCTCCCACCCGAGGCATGGAGCCTGTTTTGATGCCCACAATACCGCCCTTGCCGAGTACATAATTCACATTGTATACGGTGCCGGCAACCGGCAGCGTTGCTTGGGGCATATCAACGATCTTTCTGAAAACATCTATCTTCATCGCTTTTTGTGCGATCAGCAACTGGTCATAGGCACAACTCTGTGTGTCGAGGTTAATACCGGCCGGGTCTGCATAATGCGTGTTTTTCATACCGAACGATTGGGCCGTTTTGTTCATTTTCTCGACAAAGGCGCTGACGCTGCCGCTGTCCCACTTCGCCAGTACCGTTGCGATGTTGTTTGCCGAGGGCAGAAGCAACGCTTCCAGCATCTGTCTCTCAGTGAGCCTTTCACCCCTCACCACCCTGACCACGGATTGGCCGTCCCGCTTATCCCGGAGGTAGGCTCTTTCATCCTCGGCTGTGAACGCATGAATGGGGCCATCCTCAAAGGCTGTCAGCGGGTGGTCCTTCAAAATAAGATACGCGGTCATGATTTTTGCCACGCTGGCGGTGGGTTTTGCGGACTGGTCCGGAGTCTTATAGATCACTCCCTCATCGGCAACGCAGACCGCCCCCTGTGCATTGGGAGGCCAGTTTAAATTCAGGGCACCCGAAACAAAAGGGTTCTGATCAATGGTCAGCACGGTTCTAGGCTTTCCGAACGGTCTCACCATTTGGGCAATGACCAGGATGACCACGATGCCGAACAGATAAAGCGGCCACCTTCTCCTTTTTTGTTCCCCCTTAATTCTCCTGTTATATGTTCTCTTCATCCCGTTCCCTCTCATTGGTCGATATACACAGTCAGAGCAATTTTCCTTGCATGATCCGAATCCCGATGGATTCCTCTTATCCTTTAACTGGCAACCATTGCAACCCCATTTGCCCCGAGCCCCCTGAAGCCTAACACACTCAAGCGGTCAGTCAAGGCCGGGACGTTTTCCTCAAGCCATGGTGATCCGCTGGCCTTGACAGCAGGGAGGGATAATATATGATTTCGACAGATCATCATCTGAAGTTCGGTCCCCCCTTTTCTGAACCCGGCGTTTTTTCATAACCGAAAGGAGATACGCATGAACAACATGACAGGCCCCCACGGGTTTCAGGACATGCTATCTTTTCCCCTCATGGAAGCCCTTCTGGGCCGTCGGTCCCGGCGGTTTTTCAGGGGCGCGGAAATTCCGGACGGCGTGTTCGCCTATCGTTCGAAACAGGAGCCACTGCCGCTGACCGAGATGGAAAAACTGCTGATGGTATCTGCCTGCGGTGGCAATACCGCCTGGCATCACATGATTTACCGGGCGGCCCGCTATGCCCCTCATCTTTCCAACTATGCCGGGGCCGCCGGAGGCAGGGTATTCCCGTCGGCAGCGGGATTTCACACGAGCCAAACCTTCTTCACGGATGATGAGGGGGTATATGTGCTGGAGATGCGGGATGCATCAGATTTCCATGGACCGGCCCATGACGGCTCATTGCCATTGGAATCATTCTTGGACAATGTCAAGCGACATGTACGCAAGATTCAAGCGGGGCGTCTCAAGCTCCCTTCTCGGGAGCCTTACACCGAGCCCCATAACACCTGGGTATTCAACAAGCCGTCTTCCCTGGTGATCATGCCGGTCGGGGATCTCTCACAGCATGTCCTGCTCAATATCTGTTACATGCTTCAGAATGGCCTGGTGCTGTACGATGACATCCATCAGCGGCCCCTCCCGGGCATCGGACAATTTGGAGACATTGTTGACGTAGAAAAGGTCTGGCCCATTTCATTCGTGGAACAATGGTCGCTATCGGAGTTGAGCGTTGAACTCGGGGCAAGCTGCTATGCGGGTGCCTTGATGCTTCAGGCCATGGGGCTTGGCGGATGGATGTTCAACGGAGTCGATCCCTTCGCTACGCTGGGGGCCAGCGGCGACCCGGATGTGCCTGGCCTGGGATTTCGTTACGACACGAATGATCGATGGCCCTATCCGAACCCCACCGGCCTGCAGGACGTCATGGAAGGATACTGTCCCCCCCATCACCAGGACATGCAGGCCGCCGTGGATGAATTGTGCAAGCGCAAATTCGGCCCCGGTGGGCCATTTCATCCCGAGACGCCCGGCCCGTGGAAGGACAGCCGAAAGGTCCGCTCCGCCGCTCAGGTCCATGACCAACGGTTCAAGGAATGTGTCGCGTTCCAATCCCAGTACGTATACGACACCTTCGGCAAATTCCCTGGCACGGTTCCTTCCATGTTCCTTATCATGTATCTGCAGGCGCATCATCTCGACCTGGATTTTTACGACGAGTTCTATGCGCCTGGATCCTATCTAAAGACGCATGCCATGCATATGGCAAATTGGCACCCGGACGACCGCGCGGGTCCCGTCTCCGAAAACGCCTGAAACGGAGAATATCCGAAACGCCCCCGCGAGGGGGAAAACATATATCTTTGAGGAATCGGTTCTGACATGACACATCATCAACATAATCCTGCCCCAGGCCACAGCCGTCACCTTCTCGGCGACGGGACGTTCGAATTTGCCTGTCACAGCGGCACGCCCTGTTTCACCCGCTGCTGCCACGCTGCGGATATGTACCTCTATCCCTATGACATCCTTCGGCTCAAGCGGCGCCTGGAGATGACTTCAGATGCATTTTTGCTGCAGCATACCTTCTCGGCCTTGAGGGACACGCCTTACTTCCCGAACGTGATGCTCAAGATGAGCGACCGGGAGGGGCACCCATGCCCCTTTTTGTCCGCGGATGGGTGCACGGTCTACGAAGATCGCCCCTATTCCTGCCGGGCCTATCCTCTGGAGCCCGCCATGTACGGGTCGGGGGATGACGAGGTAAACATGGATTTCTACGTGGTCCGCCACAGTTACTGCCACGGACACCAGGGAAGCCAGCGCTGGACCGCGGAACAATGGATGACCGATCAGCAGATGATGGCCTATAACGATATCAACGTCCGCTGGGCCCGAGTCTTCTCCCGCTTCCGCAACAATCCTTTCGGGCCTGCTGGCATCGACAGCCCGTCGATGAAAATGGCTTTCATGGCCAGTTACAATGTGGATACATTCCGGCGATTCGTCTTCAGCAGCAGTTTTCTGTCACGGTTCGAGCTTCCGGAGGAACGCCTCGAGGACGCCCGGCGGGACGACACGGCGCTTTTGCTGTTGGGATTCGATTGGATTCGACGCTTCCTATTTCGTGAGGGGCCATTGGGCCAGAAAACCATGACCGCCGAGTGAGTGGTGCCCGTGAAGACGTCCGGGCCATATCCTGAAGTATTTCCCGGGCCGTATCGGCGGCCGCATCGAAACGGCCTTCGGCCGCCGATACAACCCGGGTATCGATCGCAAGGGCAAGCGCTTCCCAGGAATGCCGAAAGATCTCCGGCATTTTCATCCTGCCCCTTTCCGCCATGGTCTTGCCGTTAGAGGGCGCTGTCGTGGATTGTCATGCTCGACAGATCCCCGCTTTTTATGGCGCCGGCGAGAGCGTCAGCACCCGGC
>CAYOXD010000043.1:0-22696 GCA_964407825.1 uncultured Desulfobacterales bacterium
AATTGGCCATTTCTGGATGGACACTATCTATCCGTTTAAACGTCCAAAAGGTCCGGGTTCAGCGTCATGCCCCCTTCGGGGGGGAGCCTTATCTGCCGTCCCGGGGCCTCAGAGACCGGCAGTTATTTCCCGATGCGCTGGGGCAGTTCACTGGAATCTACCGGACAATACACCGTTTGACATGGGCAGCCGCCAGGGAGCGGAAGAGGGCCAGCTCTTCGGGGCCATAGGCGCGGCCGCTGTTGCGGCAGAAATCCGGATCGAGAACCTCACCGGTGCGGACTTGCTGAAGAGCGTAAAGATCGGCGCCATCGATGAGACGGGCGATCTGACCGATGAGGGACGAATCCACCAGGGGGCCCATGCAGGTGGTTCTGAATTCGTGGGGAATACCGGCGGTGAGGATCAGGGCGATGCTTTCACGGAGGGCGGCGGCATCGGGCCGGAACCATACCAGAGGAGTATACCGGTCCGGATGGGTCTTGATATCCATGGCGATGTAGTCCACGAGCCGTCCGCTCAGGAGCGTTCGAAGCATCTGCGGCCGGCTGCCGTTTGTGTCGAGCTTCACGGCATACCCCAGATCCTTTAGCTCACGGCAATAACGGGGCAGATCCGCCTGCAGGGTTGGTTCGCCCCCGGAGAGAACCACCCCTTCTAAAAATCCCTGGCGTTCCCTTAAGAGGTCGATGACCTCCGCTGGGTCCAGGGGGTCGGCCGCCATGGGCCGTCCCGGGACCAGCGAAGGATTGTGGCAGTAGGGGCAGTGAAAATTGCAGCCTTGCGCGAAGAGAACACAGGCGGGCTTGCCCGGGTAATCAATCATCGAGTGGGTCTGGATTCCGCCTATGATCATCGTTTGACAAGGGGGCGGCGGGGTCTCATGCGCAGTTTGCCTCGGCCGCCGGCTGCCGGCTCCCCAGGGCCGCCTCGCCCTTTGGGGTGCCGGCGCAGACCGGTACGCTCTCCTCTGGCATGGAAAAGGTCTTTCGCATGCGAAACTCCGCTATCTTTCCGTCATTCCACTGTTTTACGGGCCGCAGATAGCCCACGACCCGGGAGTAGACCTCTGTTTCCTGACCACAGCCGGGGCAGATGGCCTGCTCTCCCTTCAAATACCCGTGGGAGGGGCAGATGCTGAAGGTGGGCGAAAGGGTGAAGTAGGGCAGATGGAAATTTTCCGCCACCTTCCGGACGAAGCCCTTGAGGGTGTCCGTATCGCTCACCTGCTCGCCAAGGAAGATGTGAAGCACCGTGCCGCCTGTATACTTGGTCTGTAAATCGTCCTGGAGCTGAAGCGTTCTGTAGATATCTTCCGTATAGTTGACCGGCAGGTGCGTCGAGTTGGTGTAGTAGGGGGACGCTGCTTCCCCGGCGCAGGCGGCATCGTTGGAACAGATGATATCCGGGTAGCGTTTTTTATCCAGCATGGCAAGCCGGTAAGAGGTGCCTTCGGCCGGGGTGGCTTCAAGGTTGAAGATGTCTCCGGAACTCTCTTGGACTGCCGCCAGGTAGTCCCTCAGAAAATCCATTACTTCCAAGGCGAACTGCCGTCCGTTTTCACTGGCGATGTCCTCGCCCATGAAGTTGAGGCAGGCCTCGTTCATCCCCACGATGCCCACCGTTGAGAAATGGTTTTTCCAGTACAGGCCGGTGCGCGCCTTGATGTCGCTCAGGTAGTGCTTGGAGTAGGGATAGAGGTTTTTTTCGGTAAACTTTTCGAGTACCTTGCGTTTGATTTTCAGGCTCTCCACAGCAAGGTCGGTTCTCAGCTTCAGCGCCTCGAAAAAGGCCGCTTTGTCCGTGGCCTCATATCCGACCCTCGGCAGGTTGAGGGTGACCACACCGATGGAACCGGTCAGGGGGTTGGCACCAAAGAGTCCCCCGCCCCTCTTGAGCAGTTCCCGGTTGTCCAGGCGGAGACGGCAGCACATGGAGCGGGCGTCCTCGGGGGACATGTCGGAATTGACGAAGTTTGAAAAATAGGGAATGCCGTATTTCCCCGTCATTTGCCAGATCAGGTCCAGGTTCGGGTTGCTCCAATCGAAATCTGCGGTGATGTTGTAGGTGGGGATGGGAAAGGTAAATACACGTCCCTTTGAATCCCCTTCCATCATGACTTCGGCAAAGGCCCTGTTGATCATATCCATCTCGGGCTGGAAGTCCCCGTAAGTGTATCGATGGTCTTCGACCCCGCCGCGCAGCACCGGCTGATCCTTGAGGAGGGGCGATACGAAAAGATCCAGGGTGATGTTGGTGAAGGGGGTCTGGAAGCCGACCCGGGTGGGGATATTGATGTTGAAGACGAATTCCTGGAGTGCCTGCTTCACCTCCCCATAGTCCAGCCCGTCGAATCGGACAAAGGGGGCCAGCAGGGTGTCGAAATTGGACAGGGCCTGGGCACCGGCGGCTTCTCCCTGCAGCGTATAGAAAAAGTTGACGATTTGCCCCAGTGCGGTGCGCAGATGCTTGGGGGGGGCACTTTCCACCTTGCCCTCCACGCCCTTGAAGCCCTGGCGAAGCAGGTCCTTGAGATCCCAGCCCACGCAGTATACGGAAAGAAGGCTCAGATCATGGAGATGGATGTCTCCGCTGCGGTGCGCCTCGCGGATACGCGGGGGGTATATTTTATTCAGCCAGTACTCGGAGGTGACATCCGAGGAGATGTAATTGTTGAGTCCCTGGAGCGAATAGCACATATTGCTGTTTTCTTTTATTTTCCAGTCCAGCTTACGGATATAGTGCTCCACCAGGTCCACGTTTGCCATGGCGGCGATATTGCGGATCTGGGCATGTTGCTCCCGGTAAATGATGTAGGCCTTCGCGGTTTTATAGTAGGGGGAATCCAGGAGTACCCGTTCCACGATGTCCTGGATTTCTTCCACCTCCGGGATGGGCCCCAGCCGCAACTCATGGGCCAGGGTCAGCACCCTCAATGTCAGCTTTTTGGCTTCGCGATCCGAGAATTCACCGGTGGCACTGCCGGCCTTGGTAATGGCTTCGGTGATCTTGGACGAATCAAACTCCATAACCCGACCGTCTCGTTTCTTAATTTCTTCAATCACTGTCGGCACCTCTGCGATTCCATGGGTTAATGAGGTTAATGGTCTATACCTGAGTCAATGGTTTACGTTCGTAAGGAAGGGGATACCGGCTGCCGGTCCAGTTGCCCAACCGACGGTTTCAAGCATCAATATCCAATATGTTGTTATCTGTCAACATAAAAAAACAATATATTGGGGGTGGCAAAGGAGAAAATACCGGAATTCCGGGGGGCTAATAGGAAATGGGCTGTCTATTTCCCATCCACATGGGGGCCCGTACCGTGCCGGAAGGGTCGGTGACCCTCCGGAGCGGTGATCCAGATATAGTCCCCGGCCGTCAGGTCCACGGGCTCACCTGCAGCCACCAGGATCACGGTGCGATAGGAGGCATGGGTGCGGGAATAGGCGCGAGAGGGAATTCCGAACCCGTGAATGATGTGGCCGTTGCCCGCCAGAACCAGCATTTTCCCAGTGCCGAGATGGGCGGCGAGGGTCTCGGCCATGGTTTCATCCCAGGTGCACTGGGCCTCGACAAAATGGTCGAAATTATCCCTTCCGGCAAAGGGGTGCCGGGAATAGATGGCCCGAAGATATTTTCGGTAGCCTGGGTTCGTCAGATCGATCCGGCGGGGCAGAAAAGTCATTTCCTCGGCCGAGAGGGAGGCAATGCCACCGATGCCGATTTTAGGGGGGATGCAAAAGGGGAGGTTCAATCCCACCAGGGGAAGATGATGCGCCCGGACGTAGGTCAGAATTCCGCGGTACAGTCCGAAGGGGTATCCCCAGTTGGCGTACCAGTGGGTACGCTGCAGAAAGCTGCGTTCGTCGAGGCCTCCTGCCGACCAGCGGTCCAGAACCCCCTGATAGGTCCGATCGAACATCTCCATGCCCACCGACAGGGGGCCGGTTCGTTCCACCAGGGCCTTTAAAATTTTCAGTTGAATCTCGTGGTGATGTCGGTTCGTGTGAGTTTCGCCCACATAGACCACCCGGACGCTGGCAAGGTCCGAGATCAGGGCCTTAAAGGTGGTGGCCGTCGCGGTTTTGGCCGACAGGATGGTTCCCTGGGGATAGGAGGGGCCGCTGGGCCCTTCGGCCGTCCGGAGCGGAGGCCCTGCCATGCATCCCCAGGCGACGGTGGCAAGCAACAGCCCTATGACCCGGTGAACAGCATATTTTCCTATGCCCGACAGCGGGCGATGATGTCTCCACATGGCTTGATCTTGAAATTTTACACTTGAAATTTCCGGCGCAGCCGGATTAGGTTTTGTGTGGCAGCAAGTCACCTGGAATTTCCCCCGCCGGAAGATGTCGGCCACCGTCCTGGGGAGGGACACCACTATGGGGACCTATCAACCACCGTCATTCAGAAAGACCATCGTTCCTTGGTATGACTCCAGCATGGTCTGCGGAATTCAGATCGCAGTCATGATTCTCGTGTTTCTGTTTGGCTGCCTGGGTATTTCGGTAGCCAGTGAGGTTCGGGATGCCAGGGGCGTCCTTTGGGTTCCGACGCTTTTGGCGGTCTTGAGCCTCATCGTTCTATCCACCACGCTCATCCGAGTGATACGACGCAGGGAATCGATTTGAGTCCCGAGTCTCCCTCCTCGTGGCAGTATTCGCCAGGCTATGGGTTTTCCACGTAATCCCTGAAGGTCCGGGTTCGATAGCCCCCCGTGTCCACATAGTGGATGAGCTTTAAAAACATTGTCGGCGGGAGGTAGCCGTTAATCTGCTTCACCTTTTGGGTCCCCTGCAGGGGCAGTGTAATGATGTCACTCTGGGCGGTCAGAAAAAAGTTGGCCGGTAGTCCCCGGACCCGGTATTCCCTCGCGGTTTTCCGGTTTGCCTCCATATTCACCAGGACCGGTATGAAATGCGCGTTCAGATAGGCCGCCACCTCCTTGTTCGTGAAGGTCGTTTTGTCCATTTCTTTGCAGTACATGCACCAAGGTGCGTGGAAATACAAAAAAATCTTCTTTCCGGCCTTTTTAGCGGCAGCCAACCCCGCCTGATATCCATGCCACTTCACATGCCCGCTTGCCGCCTGGACACCGTTGGCACACAGCACCAGGGCAAGGGTCATGCCCACAAGAAGATATATTTTTCTCATCATATGCATTGTCCTTTACAGTTTGATGGAAAACAGTTCCAGTTTATTGAATATCAGCATGAGTCCGATGATAATCAACAGGGTTCCGGCTGCTGGATTCAAATATCTTGTAATTTTGACGGCCTTCTTGACGAATAGCAGCAGGAGGTTTGCGAAACAGGACAGCAGAAGAAACGGAATGGCCAGACCCGCTGAGTACACCAGCAGCAATGAGATGCCCTCAAGCACCGTTTGCTTGCTGCCTGCGATGATCAGGATGGAGCCCAGCAGGGGCCCCACACAGGGACTCCACCCGGCGGCAAAGGTCATGCCCACCAGGAAGGCGCCAAAGACGGGCATCGGTTTTTTATTCAAACGGACCCGCTTGTCGAACTCCAGGAAATGCAGCCTGAAGAGGCCCGTCATATGGAGTCCCAGCACAACGATCAGTGCGCCGCCGCCGATACGGACGACGTCGAGGTAACGATAGAGCAGGTTGCCCAGGTAGGAGGCAGACGCCCCCAGAAGCACGAAGACAAGGGAAAACCCCATGACATAGGAGAGGGTCGAGATCATGACCCTGCTTCGAACCCCTTTTCTGTCGAGGGTGGTCAACTCCTCCAAGGAAAAACCGGAAATAAAGGTGAAGTAGGCCGGAATCAGCGGCAGCACGCAGGGGGAGAAAAAGGACAGAAGACCTGCCAGGAAGGCGGCACCGTAAGATACGGAATCTACAAACATGATCTATCCATCCCGATCCCCCTCAATCACTCAAGGCCCGTGAACGGTCGGCGGCGGCAAGAATCGCATCGACCAGGTGGTCTCGGACCCGGTGGACCGTCATGTGTCCGATGGCAGCCTCTGTGGTGCCGCCCGGTGAGGTGACCCGTGCCCTGAGGGCCTCCGGGGTGTCGTCCCCCCGGCTCATCAGGGCCGCAGCCCCCTCGACGGTGGTGATGGCCAGGGTTCTGGCATCCGACGGTGACAGCCCCATGCGAAGTCCGGCCGCGATCATGGCTTCGGCAAGGAAAAATACATAGGCTGGACCCGATCCGGACAGGGCCGTGACGGCGTCCAGATCGGATTCGGGGAATTCGATGACCTTGCCCATGGCGGACAGAATGTGTCGGGCGGTTTCCAGGTCTTCGGCGGTGGCGTGCCGGTTGGGACTCATGCCGCTCATGGCCCTGCGGATCAGGGCCGGTGTATTGGGCATGACTCGGATGATGGGCAGATTCAAGCGGTCCTCCGGCACCAACGGGGGGTAGAGAACCGATTCGATCTTTTCTATTTTGATTCCCGCGGCAATGGAGATCACCAGTTTTCGTCGCGGAACGGCAAAGGCCGGATCGGCGGTGACGTCGGTCAGGACCTCGGTCATCTGCTGGGGCTTGATGGATAGGAACAGGATGTCACTGGTGGTGAAAACGGCCGCATTGTCCCTGGAAATCGAAATGCCGTAGGCCCGTTTCAATTCGTCCAGTCGTTCCGACCGTACGTCGCTGGCGAATATGGCCTCGGGCGCCACCAGTCCCGCCTGAACCACCGCGCCGATGATGGCCTCCGCCATGTTCCCCGCGCCGATAAATCCGATCTTTTGTTCCATTTCAGGGTTCCTTCCGTGTTGGCAAAGGGCCCACGAGGCCTCTGCAGCTGGTTATTTCAGTGAAATCGCCTCGCCATGGTATCCCTTATCGGAACCCTTGCGACCCTGTCAATGAATAAGGACGGTTGACACGGGCGCCAGCCGAATTTTCTTGGGGTGTTGCGGCAAAAAAAGATATGCGCTTGCCGCGGTTGAAAATGCTTGACATATTACAAAGGATGTATTTAATTTTTATTGAAATAATTTGGATTATTCAAGCCCTTCCAGACCTCCGGGGCGGAAAGTTGATATTTCTCCCATGTTTATTTTAGCCTATTTTTTCATGGCAACAGCGACGGTACTCAATTACGTATTGGTGTTTATTATGCTGGTGGTGTTTGCCCGCGCGGTGCTCTCCTGGTTTAATCCTCACCCGTACCATCCGATAATAAGATTTATAACCAGCGTGACGGAACCGGTGCTCTATCGGATCCGTTCGGTGCTGCCCGTCACATACGGCGGCATCGATCTATCTCCTGTCGTCGTATTTCTGGCGATCGTTTTTTTAAGGGAGTTTCTGGTGAGCAGTCTTATGAGGCTTTCGGCAATTTTGATGTAACCAGTCGGAAAGGCAGGTGAAAATGACTCGAATTACCCCACTCGACATCCAGCAGCACCAATTTCGGATCAGGTTCAGAGGGTTTGATATCCGCGAGGTGGATATCTTCCTCGAACAGGTGGCTGCGACCGTGGAATCGCTGCAGGGCGAGACCGGACGGCTCCGGGAGGAAATCAGCCGGCTGACCTCGGAGCTGACCGGGTATAAGGAGCGTGAGGATACCTTTAAGCGCGCCATGCTGACAAGCCAGAAAACCATTGAGCACATGAAGGAGAACGCTCAGAAAGAGGCGGAACTGATCATCGCCGATGCAGAGGTGAAGGCCGAAAAAATCCTGAACCGCTCCCACACCCGTCTGGCCCAGCTGCATGAGGACATGGCGGAACTCAAACGTCAGCGGACCCAGATCGAGGTCCAGATCCGGTCCGTGCTCGAGGCCCATGCCAGGCTGCTCGATGTCGGCAATGAGGAGCTGAGTGCCTTGGATGAGGAGGACAACAAACTGAAGGTGCTTACAAAATAGCGATTGTCCAAATACCTGAAGGTCATAAACGTGCCAGCGCCTCTCGTCCTTTGTCCAGGGCGGGGGGCGCACCGTATAATTTGTGCTGAGGTTAAATTTTCACGCCCCTAGCGTCGATACCTTATCCAAGATCATCCCATCCGTTGGAATCGTATATCAGAACCCACAGCCCGTAGAGGAAACGAAATGGCAAAAATCGATGCTTTTTTTAAACTGATGCACGATCATGGGGCCTCAGACCTTCATTTGGCCTCTGGACAACCCCCTGCGCTGCGCCTTCGCGGGGAAATCGAGCGGATCAAGTATAAGACACTCGACAACGATGAGCTCCGGGCCATGCTCTACGAGATCGCCTCGGAGGAAAAGGTCAAGGTGTTCGAGGAGAGCGGGGATGTGGACTTCGGGTATGAAATCCCGGGGATGGCCAGGTACCGTGCCAACTTCTTCATGCAAAAAAATGGTGTGGGCGCCGTATTCAGGGAAATTCCCAGCACCATCATGACCGCCGAGCAGCTGGGGCTTCCGGCGGTCGTTCCGAAACTGGCGGCGTTGCCCCGCGGGCTTGTGCTGGTCACGGGCCCCACGGGCAGCGGTAAATCCACCACCCTGGCGGCGATCATCGATGTGGCCAACCGAACGAGAAAGGATCACATCATCACCATCGAGGACCCCATCGAATTCGTCCATCAAAGCCAGGGGTGCATCGTCAACCACCGGGAGGTGGGATTGCACACCCAATCTTTCAGCGCGGCGCTCCGGGGGGCGCTTCGTGAGGATCCGGATATCATTCTGGTGGGGGAACTCCGGGACCAGGAGACCATCTCGCTGGCCATCGAGGCGGCTTCCACGGGGCATCTGGTTTTCGGCACCCTTCATACCTCCAGTGCGGCCAAAACCGTGGACCGGGTCGTGGAGGTGTTCCCCGCCAATCAGCAGGCGCAGATTCGATCGACCCTGGCCGACGGGATCCGGGCCGTGGTGGCGCAGGTGCTGTTCAAGCGGGTCGACAAGGTCGGCCGTTGCGCTGCCCTGGAGATTTTGATCGCCAGCCCCGCGGTCCGGAACCTGATCCGGGAGTCCAAGACCCATCAGCTTCCCTCTGCGATTCAAACCGGAAAAAAATATGGCATGCAGCTCCTGGACGATGCCATTATGGACTTGTATCAGAAGGGATGGATTGGTCCGGATGAGGCCTACATGAAGTCCAACGACAAGGCCCGGTTTCGGCCCTTTATCAAGGCGCCACCGGCTGACTTCACGGAAGCATGACGCAGGCCCGTGTCTCGCAAGGGGGATAGAAATGAAAAAACAGGAAATTGATCATATCTTGACGCGCATGCTCGATGCGCATCGCAACGTGTCGGATCTGAACTGGACGGCCGGAAAGCCGCTTCAGGTGGAGAGCGCCGGGGTTCTGGTGCCGGTGGAGCTGGATCCACCCTTCGAGAGCCTCACCCCCTTTCAGACCGAGATGTTCGCCCTGAACCTCATCAGCAACGACCACCGGCTGACGGAAAAGCTCCTGACGGAAGGCTCCTGCGATCTATCGTACCACCTGGCCGGCAAGGCTCGCTTCCGGGTCAATGTCTTTTCCCAATCCAACCAATATTCGGTGGTGCTGCGAAAGCTCGAAACCAAGATTCCCACCATCCGCGAGCTGGAATTGCCGGAGGTGTTCTACAAGATCGCCGAGGAGAAAAACGGGATCGTGTTTGTCACCGGCGCCACCGGTTCCGGTAAGTCCACCTCCCTGGCGGCCATCCTCGATCAAATCAACGAGAACAAGTCCGTCCACGTGGTGACCCTGGAAGATCCCATCGAGTATCAGCACCCGCACAAGATGGCGACCTTTAACCAACGGGAGCTGGGGGCCGATTTCAACAACTTCGCCGGTGGACTTCGGGCGGCGCTGCGCCAGGCGCCCAAGGTCATCCTGGTGGGGGAGATGCGGGACCGCGAGACCGTTGAAATCGGGCTGAGCGCCGCGGAAACCGGTCACCTCGTGCTGACCACGCTGCATACGGTGGACGCCGGACAGACCATCAACCGTATTCTGGGTATGTTCAACATGGAGGAGGAGAACCAGATCCGGATCCGTCTGGCCGATACGATTCGCTGGATCGTCGGCCAACGGCTGCTGCCGAAGGTGGGCGGTGGACGGATAGCCGCCTTTGAAATCCTTGGCTCGAACCTGCGGGTGAAGGAATCGATCCTTCACGGCGAATCCGAGGGCAAGACCTTCTATGAGATGATGCAGGCGGGCCGGCCCTTCGGTATGACCACCTTCGATGAGCACATCGCCGAGCTCTACCAAAAAGGGTTGGTGCTCCAGGAAACCGCCATGGCCTATGCCTCCAGGAGGGCTATCATGGGCCGCAGCATCGATTCGATCAAGAGCGCTCGCGGGGAGGCAACCACCGACATCGATTCCTTGGAACTTGATCGGGAATACCAAAAAACTGTTCGTAAATAAGGGCTTACGCCATGAATATCCTATGTGACAAGTGCCAGGGCAAATTCACCCTCCCGGATGAAAAACTGCCGGCTGGCAAGACACTTTCCCTGAAGTGCCCGAAATGCGAAAACCACCTCCAGGTAACCATACCGGCGGCGGAGCCGGCATCCGATGAGGTCGAATCCAGCGCCTCGCCCCCCCAGGAGGGAGAAAGCAATCCGATAGGCAGCCCCTTTGGTTATGTCGAGGAGGGGGTCCAGACGGTCTTGCTTTGCGAGCCGGATCCCGAGATCCGAAAACGCCTCAGTACCATGCTTTCCTCCTCGGCGGGCTATTGGCTGACCGAGGCCGAGGATGCCCGCAGCGCCCTGCGGAGCCTGCGCTACCATGTGTACGATCTTGTGGTTGTCAATGAGCTGTTCGGTACCCACAATCCCAAGGCAAACGGCGTGTTGATATTCATGGAGCGGCTGGAGATGGTGGTCCGACGGAAGATTTTTGTCGCCCTGTTGAGCCGGCGTTTTCGGAGCATGGATCAGATGATGGCCTTCAACCAGAGCGTGGATATGATCATCAACCTTGAGGATCTGAGCGAATTCGATAAGATCCTCGCTCGCGGCCAGAGGGAAAAGGCAGCCTTCTACAAGGTCTTCATGGATACCCTGAAGCGGGCCGGCCGGCTGTAAAGGGATTCATCGGGCGCATTCGTCCTGGGCAAAGAGCCGCAGGCCCTCCAGGGTCAGGGTGGGCTCCAGGACCTCGATGGTTTCGCAGATCCCCTTCATCAGGGGAGCCAGTCCGCCGGTGGCGATAACCCGGGGGGCAGGCGCTCCCCCCATTTCCGTTTTCATCCGTTCCACCATACCGTCCACAAGTCCCCCATACCCAAGGAGAATCCCCGCGCGCAGACTGGAGGCGGTATCCCGAGCGATGGCCGTCCCGACCGTTTCATCCAGTTCCACCCGACGGAGTCCCGGGGCGCGGGCAAAGAGGGCTTCGCTGGCGATACCGAGGCCGGGGCTGATGGCGCCCCCCAGGAATTCACCGGATTCGGAAACGGCGTCAAAGGTGGTGGCTGTGCCGAAATCGATCACGATCAGACGGGCCCTGTACCGGTGATAGGCGGCAAGGGCATTGATAATTCTGTCCACACCGAGTTCTGCAGGATTCCGATAGCGATTCGGCATTCCCGGAACGCAGCTGGCATCGGCCCAGAGGGGAGCGTGGTGCAGGCAGCCGGCGCAAAAGGGCGCCAGGATCCGTATCATGGACGGTACCACACAGGAGATAACCGTTTGGTCAATCTGCTGAAATTCCATCCCCCCCGCCGTGAACAGCCCGGTCATGAGCAGGCGGAATTCGTCTGCCGTGGCGTTGGGCGCCGTTTGAATGCGCCAGTGCCTAATCAGGTGCTCATGATCGAAAATTCCCAGAACCGTGTGGGTATTGCCTACATCGATGGCCAGCAGCATAAGGCCCCCATCCTTTGTCCCCGCTGAGCGTTCTTGCATCTCCTAATGATGATCACTTTCTCTTCGCTGGTACCATTCTCAATGCGCCGTATCGGCTTTCTGGACCTTGCCGATGGCATCGATAACCTTCAAGGTGGCAAGGGTCTCGGCCACCCGGTGCACCCGGAGGATATGAACCCCTGCCAGGGCGGCTGCAGCCACCGCCGCCTGGGTGCCGGTTTCCACCAGGGGGGAGTCTGGTGAAAGCGCCTTTTCTCCGGGTGGCTTTAACAGGCGGCGGATAAAGGCCTTTCTGGAGGGGCCGAGCAGGATGGGGCAGCCAAGGGAGACGAACCGGTGCAGCTGTTGGATTAGCAGCAGGTTGTGGGCGAGGGTTTTGCCGAACCCGATTCCCGGATCGATTAAAATCCTGTCCCGTTGGATGCCCCGCTCGATGGCCTCCTGAATGGCGGCTTTGAGAAAGTTGTGGATCTCTTCGATGAGGTTTCCGTAACGCGGAGCGATCTGCATGGTTTTAGGGCTCCCCAGCATGTGCATGAGGATCAGGGGGACACCGCTGTCCCGGACCACCGGGGCCATCTTCTCGTCCATGCGCAAGGCGCTGATGTCGTTGACCATGCCGGCACCCGCCTGAATGGCCCTGCGGGCGACGCGTCCCTTGGTGGTGTCGATGGACAGGGGAATGGGCACCTTTTCAGCTATCCCCTCAATGACCGGAATGACGCGCCGCATCTCCTCTTCTGCGGAAACCGGTTCAGAGAAGGGACGGCTCGACTCGCCACCTATGTCGAGGATGTCGGCTCCTTCCCGGGCCAGCCTCAGGCCGTGCTCGATGGCGGTGGTGGCATCGAAATAGGCACCGCCGTCGGAGAAGGAGTCCGGCGTGACATTGACGATCCCCATGATCAGGGGCCGGCCTGTGAACCGCAGGCAGTGACCGGCCCAACACATTTCAGTGTTTTTCATCGTTTCTGATCCTAGGGGGCGGTAGTTTCACGTCCGGCGGGGACCTCTGCCGCTGGCAGCGGTGGCTCCCGCCCGTTTATTGTATCACCATGGAGGGATTGTCATCATCAGTCGACTGAGGCGGCAGGTTCGCATCCGGTTTGAACTCGCGGATCATCTCGTCGAGTTCCTTTCCCATGACGGTCTCCTTTTCCAGCAGAAGGGCAGCAAGCTTGTGCAACACGTCGATATTGTCTTGCAGGATTTGTTTCGAACGGTCGTAAGCCGTATGGATCAGCGACCTGACCTCCTGATCGATCTTCTGGGCCGTGGATTCCGAATAATCCCGATGCTGGGCGATTTCGCGGCCGAGAAAGATCTGCTCTTCGCCCTGGTCATAGGACAGGGGACCCAGTTGGTCGCTCATACCCCAGGTCCTGATCATTTTCTGGGCTAGGGCCGTGGCCTGCTTGATATCGTTGGAGGCACCGGTGCTGATTCTGTGAAATATCAGCTCCTCGGCCACGCGGCCGCCAAAGGCGACGGACAGTTCGCTTTCCAGCTGGTCCTTGTACTTGAAGTCCCTCTCCTCGGGTAGAAACCATGTGACCCCGGCCGCGCGCCCCCTGGGGATGATGGTGATTTTGTTCACCGCATCGGTCCCCGGAAGCAATCTGGCCACGAGGGCGTGGCCCCCCTCGTGGTAGGCGGTGGTCCTGCGATCTTCCTCCTTGATGACCTTGGACTTTCGCTCCAGTCCCATGTAGACCTTGTCCTTCGCGTCCTCATAGTCGGCCATGTCGATCTTCTCTTTGCTTCTCTTGGCCGCCAGCAGCGCCGCCTCGTTCACCAGGTTCTCCAGATCCGCGCCTGAAAAGCCAGGGGTTCCCTTGGCCAGAATGCCGGGGTCCACATCCGCCGCGATGGGGGTTCTTTTCATGTGGACCTTGAGAATCTTTTCCCGTCCTTGGATATCGGGCAGGGATACGGCCACTTGGCGGTCAAACCGGCCCGGCCGCAGCAGGGCGGGGTCCAGGACATCCGGCCGGTTGGTGGCGGAGATGAGGATAACCCCCTCGTTGGATTCGAAGCCGTCCATTTCCACCAGGAGCTGGTTGAGGGTCTGCTCGCGCTCGTCGTGTCCCCCCCCGAGACCGGCCCCCCGGTGGCGGCCCACGGCATCGATTTCATCGATGAAAATGATGCAGGGGGCATTTTTTTTCCCCTGAACGAAAAGGTCCCGGACCCTGGAGGCGCCCACTCCCACGAACATCTCCACAAAATCAGAGCCGCTGATGCTGAAAAAGGGCACTCCGGCCTCTCCTGCAATGGCCCGCGCCAGCAATGTCTTACCCGTGCCCGGCGGGCCGGTCAGCAGGACCCCCTTGGGGATTCGGCCGCCAAGACGGGTAAATTTTTTCGGATCCTTCAGAAAATCCACGATTTCTTCCAGTTCTTCCTTGGCCTCGTCGATGCCAGCCACGTCCTCGAAGGTCACCTTTCCCATCGTGTCGGACATGAGCCGGGCCCTGCTCTTCCCGAAGGACAGTGCCTTTCCGCCCCCGGACTGCATCTGGCGCATGAAGAAGATCCACACGCCGATCAGGATCAGCATGGGGAACCAGGACACCAGGACGGACATGTACCAGGGGGTTTCAGCGGGCGGTTTGGCTTGGATGGAGACCCCCTTTTGGCGGAGAATTTTTATCATGTCCGAGTCCTGGGGCGCATATACCTTGAAACGGTTATGGTTGTTGTCCGTGACGAGGAGCCTCTGGCCCTGGATGACCACGTCGGCCACCTTGCCGGAATCCACCATGTTCAGAAATTGGGAGTACCCGATATTGGACTGAGCCGTATGCTGCTGGTTGAACAGATTGTAAAGCATAATCATCATGAGCGTGATAACGAGCCACAGCGCAATGTTTTTATAAAAAGGATTCAAATGATCATACCTCCGAAATAGGGAATCGCCCCATTATTATTATAACGCCCTCAATTTAATCCTTTTCGAGCGATTCGGCAAGGGTCAGTTCCACTTTCAGTGCTCTTTGGGTCGAATCCGTAAGTTTAAACCGCTCATCGATTCTGTGACCCACCACCCAGAGAATGCGGCCCGCGCTTTCCAGCAAGGGGCATTGGCGCCGTGCCTCGGGTGGTACCTTGTGATCGATAAAGAATTTTTTCAATTTCTGGGTGCCGCCGGCGCCCAGGGGCTGAAATCTATCTCCGGGCTGAAACGTTCGGACAACCAGGGGAAAGGTTATCTTATCCATATCAAAAAAGGCGGACAACTGTCCAGCCTCCAGGGGGCCGGTCCTGGCCTCGGCCCCGGTCAGTCTTCGGACGTTCATGACAAGGGAAAAGGCCTCCAGGGTCGCTGAGCCGGGGGCTTCCAGCCGATAGGCGGGCGCGGGAGCGGCGGTGCCGGCGGGTACAGACCAAGGGGTTTCACGCAGGGGGCGCTCGCTGCGGTAGATACGCAGGGTGTCGTTGCGGCGCTCGACCCGGATGCGTTCGGGCAGATCCAGCCGGCCGCAGCAGCGGCCAGTCCGGCAAAGAGCCAACACCGATGCCACATGGGAAAAGGTGATGGTCCTCAAATCGCCCTTTACCTTGCGGAAGGCCTCCCTCACAACTCGTGCCGCCACGGACGGGGGATGTTCCCGGAGCCGGCCAATGGAAAGTGAGACGCCCGGTGTGCCCTCCTGAACGAGGAGCGCTTTCATGAGGGGGGAGAGGCAGTCCTGGATCCAGCCCTCGTCCTGCCGGGCCAGGAGGGCGGTTCGGTTCAACGTTTCCACAATGTTGGGATTGAAACGCCGCTTCAGGAGGGGGAGCAGATCGTGCCGGACCCGGTTTCGCAGGTGCATCGTGTCGTGGTTGCTCTGATCCGTTCGCCAGGAGAGGTCGTTCGATTTCAGGAGATGCAGGATTTGCTCCCGGGTCAGGCCCATCAGGGGCCGGACAATCATGGGGGCCTTGGTCGATGCCCCAGGGAATGCCAGAGGCCTCTTAACCGGGATCCCCCCCAGGCCGGCCAGACCGCTGCCCCTGAGGAAGTTCATCAGCACCAGCTCCGCATTGTCATCCGCGTGGTGGCCGAGGGCGATTTGGGTGTACCCGTTGGCTGTCGCGGTGGCCGATAAGAAATCGTACCTCAGGATCCGGGCAGCCTCCTCCATGCCCAGTCCATGGGCCTTTTGAAATGCCGATACGTTGACCTTTTTCATATAGCAGGGAAGGCCCAACCGGTCGGCGAACGCGGCGGCGAACGCGGCGTCCGAGTCAGCCGCCGGCCCTCTCAAGGCATGATTGAGGTGCGCCGCGGCAACTCGCAGCGACATGGCGGGCGCCAACCGGTTCAGGCACCACAACAGTGCCACCGAATCAGGGCCGCCCGAGAGCCCCACCAGGACGGCGTTGCCCTTCTCCAGCAACCCGTGCTTGGCGATGGTTTTCTCCACGGTCTTGAGAATCCCATCGGCAGTGGTCGCGGTTCCCATGCGCTTCGGCCCGGCCCCCGGGCCTGTCGGACAGTGGTTTTTCCCCATAGATCGTGGTTACACGTAAGCCCCCGGCGGGGTCAAGGAAATAGTTGTATGGATTTCCACTTGAAAAGTCTCCGGTTATCCCTTATATAAATGGGCTGGTTGTGCTAGGCGGGGAGCTGGCGGTACCCTATTCCCGAAATCCGCTACATGCGGGGCTGAATTCCCCCAGAAGGGTTTTCTCCAACAGGCTGGAGACACACACTGACCGGTCGCCACGCAACAGGCGGTCATGAACCTCGTCAGGTCCGGAAGGAAGCAGCGATAAGTGATTCAGGCTGTGTCGTGGATCGATCCCGGTTATGCTGGTGGTTTTCCCCTTCAGGTGATTATTCGACTGGGGGTGCACAACCAGTCCCCTCTCCGGTGTCCGTCCGAAATCAAAAGACATCCGTGACTTTTTAGAATATCGCCGAGCTGTATCCTTGACATCGATTTAATGAGACTTATGTTGTGATTCGTCGTGGGAAGGGCGCGCGGGGGACGTGCTATTTTGAATGTTATCATGCATGTTTGAATGTAAAATGTAAGAGGAGATATCAGGGGAAGTTGATGTCAATGAGTGCAAAGGACAAGATTAAGAAATACGAGGAAACCGAGCAGGCAGCCGCTGACGAAGTCCTTACACTGAATGAGAATAAGGAAGCCGCGGAAGAAAAGGACAGCGCCGGCGGTCAAGAAGTCGACCAGGAGGAGGACGCGAAGACCCTTCGTGCCAAGCTGACCCAGGCTGAGGACGAGGCCAGGACCGGCTACGAGAAGTTGCTTCGGGTGGCGGCTGAATTCGACAACTACAAAAAACGATCGATTCGTGAGTTCGAAGAATTCAGAAAATATGCCAATGAAACCCTGGTCAGGGAGTTGTTGACGGTGGTGGACAACCTCGAGAGGGCCATCGCCTCGGTTGATGAGGCGGAGGAGCATGATGCCTGCGTGCTGGCGGGGGTCAAGATGACCCACCAGGAACTACTAAAGATACTGGAAAGATACGGTGTCAACCCCGTCCATGCGGTAGACCAGCCGTTTGATCCCGCCTTTCATCAGGCAGTTTATCAGGAAGAGACGGATGAGAAGCCTGAAAACATCGTGCTTAAAGAGATGCAGCGGGGGTACACCCTGAAGGATCGGCTTCTCAGGCCTGCCATGGTGATCGTCTCCAAGGCGGCCGAGGCATGCGGGGAGCCGGAATCGGTGGAAACTGAGCCTGATACTGAAACAAAGCAAGACAATGCTTAATTGAATGATAGCGAAGGCTTCTAAGCAAGGAGGAAAACATGGGCAAGATAATTGGTATCGATCTGGGTACCACTAATTCCTGCGTTGCAATCATGGAGGGGGGAGACCCTGCGGTAATCACCAACGCGGAGGGCGGCCGCACCACGCCGTCCATTGTCGCCATTTCGAACAGCGGTGAACGACTCGTCGGACAGATCGCCAAGCGCCAGGCCATCACCAATCCTGAGAACACAGTCTTTGGCGTCAAGCGTCTCATCGGGCGCAAGTTCGGATCACCGGAGGTGCAACGGGATGTCAAGGTCCTGCCTTATAAGATCGAGGAGGCCTCAAACGGTGATATCCGGATCAATATTCAGGGGAAACAGCACAGCCCAGCCGAAATTTCCTCTTTTATCCTGGCCAACCTCAAAACCACCGCCGAACAGTACCTGGGCGAAACCATCACCGATGCGGTCATTACGGTTCCGGCCTATTTCAACGACAGCCAGCGTCAGGCCACCAAGGATGCTGGAAAGATCGCCGGTCTCAATGTGCTTCGCATCATCAACGAACCGACGGCGGCCTCCCTGGCCTATGGGCTCGATAAGAAAAAGGAGGAGAAGATCGCCGTATTCGACCTCGGCGGCGGAACCTTCGATGTCTCCATCCTCGAGATCGGCGAGGGCGTTTTCGAGGTCAAATCCACCAATGGCGACACTCACTTGGGGGGTGAGGATTTTGACTTGCGGTTGATCGACTATCTCGCCGATGAATTCAAAAAGGATCAGGGAATCGATCTGCGCTCGGACAAGATGGCGCTGCAGCGATTGAAGGAGGCAGCGGAGAAGGCCAAGATGGAGCTTTCCTCATCCATGGAGACCGATGTGAACCTGCCCTTCATCACCGCCGACTCCAGCGGACCGAAGCATTTGAACATCAAGATTTCCCGTGCCAAGCTGGAGAGTCTGGTGGCGGATCTTCTCAATAACCTGGAGGCGCCCTGCCGGATGGCCCTGAAGGATGCGGGCCTCTCCGCCGGTGACATTGACGAGGTCATTCTCGTGGGTGGCATGACCCGCATGCCGGCGGTTCAGGAGCGGGTGCGAAAGCTTTTCGGCAAGGAACCCCATCGCGGTGTCAATCCGGACGAGGTGGTGGCGGTGGGCGCCTGTATCCAGGCCGGCGTGCTCAAGGGGGATGTGAAGGACGTCCTGCTCTTGGATGTGACGCCCCTTTCCCTCGGCATTGAAACCCTGGGAGGGGTTTTCACCAAGCTGATTGACAAGAATACCACCATTCCGACCAAGAAGAGCCAGACCTTCTCCACAGCCGCGGACAACCAGCCCGCGGTTTCCATCCATGTGCTGCAGGGAGAGCGGGAGATGGCCGCCAACAACAAAACCCTGGGAAGGTTCGAACTGGTGGGGATTCCGCCGGCCCCCCGGGGAATTCCCCAAATCGAAGTTACTTTCGATATCGACGCCAATGGTATCGTCAACGTGGCGGCCAAGGATATGGCCACCGGCAAGGAGCAGTCCATCAAGATTACCGCCTCCAGCGGGCTTTCCGAGGAGGAGATCAATAACCTGGTGAAGGACGCGGAACTCCATGCGGATGAGGACAAGAAAAGAAGGGATCTGGTGGAGGCGAGAAATACGGCCGACAGCCTTATCTATACCACTGAAAAGTCCATCAAAGACTTGGGCGATAAGGTGGATGCCGATACCAAGACCAAAATCGAGGCTGCTGTCAATGACCTGAAAAAGGCCATGGAGAGTGAGGATGTGGAGGCCATCCGGCAGAAGAGCGAAGAGTTGACCCAGGCCTCTCACAAGCTGGCGGAGGCCATGTACCAAGAAGCCGCCAAAGCCGGCAATCAGGCGGCTGGCGCCGAGGCTGGTTCCGGGGCCAGCGACGCCCAGGACGAGGACGTGGTGGATGCCGATTTTGAGGAAGTAAAAGAGGATAAAAAATAACGTCTTCACCTGGTGTGAGACGATAAAGCCCGCTGCCCCTCTTTTCAGGGGCCGCGGGCTTTTTGTTTTCAGCGTTTTTTCGGACCGCACGAAACCATTTTGCCCTGTGCGAGTTTCAGCACGTGGGATATCGAATCGGGCAGTTCCTCCCATTGATGCGTGACATAAATGAGGCTCACCGGTGTCTGGCGGCAGAGCCTGTCCAGCAGGGATCTGATCCTGTGCCGGTGGGCCGTATCCAGGCCTTGGCAGGGTTCGTCCAGCACCAGCAAGGTCGGCTGCTTCACCAATGCCCGGGCTAGGAGGGTTAATCGCTGCTCTCCGGCGGAAACGGATCGGAATGTCCGGTTGGCCAGATGCCCGATGGCAAGGGATTGCATCCATTGACGGGCCAGGGCGCTTCGGTCCCCCGAACAGTCTGTGTAGAGGCCGATGGTGTCGAAAAAACCGGAGCACACCACCTGGTAACAGGGGATATTCCGATAGTAATACAGCTGGAGTTCCGGGGACACCCAGCCGATCCGTTTCTTGATGTCCCAGATGCTTTCACCGCTACCCCGCCTTCTGCCAAAGAGCGACATGTCGTTGGCATATCCCTGGGGGTTGTCCGCCAGGATCAGGCTCAGAAGGGTCGTTTTCCCGGCGCCGTTCGGTCCCAGAACGGCCCAATGCTCATTCCGACGCATACACCACGTAATCTCATGCAGCACGGTGACATCCCCGTACCGCACCCCCACCCCGTTCATTTCGATGAGTGCCACAGATGAGGCCAACCGGGAATGGCGCATGGCTGGAAATGGCTGCTCCCGTTCTGTGGGCGGAAAGGATTGCGTGCCCGAATCCCCCATGCCGAAAAGGCACGGCAGCAGGGCCTCCTTCGGTCCCTGGGCGGTCACCTTCTGGCCGGCCACGCACAGCAGATGGCTGATGCCTTCCGGGATGTCCTGGCTCCGGGCGACGATGAGCATCACCTGGGTGGCGCCGTCCGCGATCAGAAGCTCGATGGTGTGGCGTAAACGAGCCTGGGAGTCGGTATCCAGCCCCCGGAACGGATCATCGAGGATCAGCAATTGGGGCTGCTGCATGAGGGCTCTGGCAATCAGCACCTTCCGAGCCTCTCCGTGGGACAGATGGAGAAGCTTTCGATCCAGCAGGGGTTCGATGCCAAGCAGGGCGACCGCCTTTTCCCTCTTTTTACGGTATGCGGGTTCATCGGAAACCGTGGCGGCCGTCTCGAAGGGCAGGCGGTTCTCGATGCTCTTTCCGGTCAGCACGTCGGCGACCGTCGGCGCCCCCTGTCCTTCAAAACTCTGCCAGCGGGCCTGATGGTAGCCTCCTTGGCCCTGCAGCAGGCGCAGAAGGGATTCCTGGGAAATGCGGATGATCTCTCCGGGCTCCAGATGGGTTCGGCCTTCATGGCCCCTGTCGAAATAATACGTGATACGTCCCGCCAGGAGGGGCTTATTTCGTTGAAGGGCATCGGCCAGAAGAGACTTCCCGGCTCCGTTGGGTCCCATCACCGCCCAGTGTTCACCCGTATGGAGGGCCCAGTTTGTATGCGCGAACAGCGGTTTGCCAGCCAGCTGGAGGGTGATGTCGTTCAGGACGATAAAGGGGCGGCGGGGGGTCGATAACATGCGGCTGCCTATAGAATATCCACGGCAACCGCGTGTTCCCGAACGCCGTTGTTACCATAACCGAGGACGTTCCAGCTGCCCGCTTCCGGCTGGATGTTCCCGTCGCTGTCCGTGGCGCGGGCCATTATCCGGTGGGGTCCCGGTTCGGAGGCCTGCCATGGATACTCCCATCGACGCCAGGCATAGCGCTGGTGCGGTCCGATGAACCGGGCCCCGTGCCAGGTGTTGCCGTCATCCACACTGACCTCGACGGCGGCGATATCGGCTTCACCGGCATAGGCCGCGCCATGGATCGAGACAAGACCTCTGGGCAGACGCGCATTGGATTCAGGGGAGGTGATGATGGCCTTCAGGGGAATGCGGGTGACCCCTTCTCCCAAGGCCGGATCTTCGCCCTTTTGGAATACGCGATACACCTTGTCCATGTAAAAGCCGGCGAATGGCCGGTCCAGAAGGGTGATTTCGCTCAGCCACTTGACACAATTGGCACCGGTCCAGCCCAGGGCCAAGGCCCGCAGGGGGTAGCCGTGGGCAAGGGGAAGCGATTCCCCGTTCATTTCATAGGCCAGAATGGTTGAATCCATGGCCTTGGCCAGGGGAATACTCCGGATGAAATGAATGCCGGCCGAGCCCAGGGGCTGATCCAAGCCTGTAAAGCTGACATGCTCCGCGCCGACACTCACCCCCGCCCTTTCCAGCACCTGCGAAAGGCGCACCCCTCCCCAGACCGCATTGCCCACGCCGCCGATGGTCCAGGGGTTCCCGGAGGCCTTTTCGGTGAGCAGGGAGCGGCTGTTGCCTGAGCATTCCAAGGTGTTTGCCAACTCGATCTTGGGCATGGCGAGGATATCGGTAAATTGCAGGTCCATGGGTCTTTCAACCAGCCCGCCGATGGACAGGCGCCAGCTTTCAAGGTCCACGGTCTCGGGGATCTGTCCCTGGTTGCGTTTGAAAAAGACGGCGTTGCCGGTGATCCAGGATTGCAGATGAGCCGCCGGCGTTTCCGCATTCAGCGGCCGTTCACTCAGGATGCGCATCTTGCTATTCATGCTTCGGCCTCCTTCCGAGTGTTGGTTGGTGCGGATTAGGAAAGAAGAATGTCTTAGAGGTGAACCTGCGCAATTGCGTAGTCGGAGTCGCCGGTCACCTCGATCATGGACAGTGCCCTTTGTTTCATACTTACCCAGGCAGGGGACCCTCGTCCTTTGGAAGCGTACCGCTTTTGGTTCCGGATTTCAACGTCTCGCGGAGCGGCCTGAATGGAAATTTAATTAATGTCAATAGGTTACATATATGTCGTCGGATAGGCAGCGCATCATCGAAGCAGCCCACCCTATCGGAGAGGGCTCGTCGCATCTGCGTATTGTCCTGGGTCCGAAGTCGATTGAGCCGGTGCTCATCGGCACCGTGCACCGGGTCAATGCACCACCGCGACCGGGAAGGAGCTGCCGTGGAGGTTTACCTGGGGCACCTGCTCGTAGCCCCACTTCTTATACGTCATATCCGGTACGTATGCCTGGATGAAATTGGCGATCTCACCGGTCGAGGTGATACCGTCCCTGTTGCCGTCCTTTGAATCCGC
>CAYOXD010000044.1:0-16872 GCA_964407825.1 uncultured Desulfobacterales bacterium
TACTTTTAGAGTTATTAATTTTTACACCCAAATGTTGTTTTTGCATCGTAAAAATCTCTCTCACGGAAGCTCCAATTATACTTACTATTTCCTATGCATATATGCGCGTGAGAAGAGCCCCTATAACCATAGCGAAACAACGGAAAATAAAATATTTTTCCGTAATCCACATTTATGAATATATCTTTTTTATTGTATTTATGCTCAGCGATAGACCTAATGTAGCTTTCTGTGCATAGTTTTGCCCCATAGAAATAAACTACCGAAAAGACTATTACACAGGTAATAAATTTAACTGTTTTTCCGTTTATATTAATTTTTTTTTGAACAATGAATACACAAACCGAAAATATAATGGCAAAAAGTAATGCTGGCCAAAGGATATCAATAAACTTATAAGTTATAATTATAGGAGAAATAGCGGTATGGATGGCATACCTCAAAAGCCAACCCAGTAAGATTAACACACCTTCCATATTTGTAATTTCCTCTTACTTCTTTCGCACAACAAGATGATGTGTTGTTTCCGTCCAGCACGCTGGTTATCTGCGCCGGCTATCTATTCCGCCGGATACCACCTCTATATCCGCCACGCTGCCCAAGCCTATTTTTTGATAACAGTTGAATCGAGTGTCACAACAATTATCGTCATCCGAATCGTGGATGATAACATTGGGCGTATACCGAGAAGCGGTTCTTGTCAAGGTGGCGAGAGTTTAGTACATGAATATAAATGGTTTTATAATAGGCCCAGAGAATGTCAAGTGTCTCGGGAGGGCGTCGCGATGCGTCGCCAAGGTGGCGATTGGCCGGGATCGAGTCAGCGAACTGCGGGATTTGGGGCTATGCGCGTTGTGCTTAGGCCCTCACGAGTCGGGTTTCCCATACGCCAGGATTCTCGATGGTGGACCGGGGGCAACAGGACTGTACCCCTTGACGGAGGACACGATGGATGACAAGCGCCCCGGGGCGGCTCAGCGGTGATGTAGCAAGCATTACAGGCCGCAGTAAGCCTCGTGGAGATATTCGGACAGGTCCGCCACCTGTATGTCGTTTCCTTTCGCGGCATGATCGAGGTTGACAAGACAGATCGGGCACATGGCGGCCACCTGATCGCAGCCGCTGGCCTTGAGTTGGTCGATCCGCGCCTGGGCGACGGCTCTGGCGCGTTTCGGGAAGAGGCTCTCGATGGGTCCGCCGCAGCAGTGGGTGAATTTGCCGGCGGCGTCGATGGGCCGCTGGTGAATTCCCGCCCGGTCCAACAGCAGCCGGGGCTGGTGGATCACCCCTTCGGCCCGCGCGTAGACGCAGGAATCGTGGAGGACCAGCTCCTGCTCCTCGCGCCGGGATGCGGGCTCGATGCCGGTTTCGGCGAGGACCTCCAGATAGGAGCGGACCTCGATGTCATATCCGGAGAGAATCTGGGGATAGATCCGGCGCAGCAGATGGGTGGTATGGGGATCCACGGTGATGAGCGCCTTGACGCCGTTTTCCCGGAGCATTTTGAACACCCGGCGGGCGTGGGTCTCGAGGACATCGTCCACCCCCTGGTCATAGAGGAGGGCGCCGGCGTAGAGTTCCTTTTCATAGAGATAGCCGAAGGACACCCCGGCCCGTTGCAGCAGGCTGGCGATGTGGGCCAGGCGGCGGTCGAATACCCGCTCTTCGGCGGCATCGGCCCGGGCCATCAGGGGGGCCGTATTGACCCAGCGGTTGATTTTCCGGCCGAGTCCCATCCAGGAGAGCTTCCAGGAGCCCTCCTCTTCCATCTGCGCCATCATCCGGCCAAGGGACCGGATGGCCGGCATCAACTGATACATCAGGCCCGTGTAAAGGACCGTTCGGCCGCCCTGGGGAAGGTCGAGCCCCCCGGCCCAGGCGGTCGCCCTGCGGGCGCCGATGGGCAGGACGCTGCCGCGCAGCGCCAGGTTATCGGCCAGAATGCCGAGAATCGGTTCAATCGGTAAGGCCATGGGCTTTCCTCGATATCTTGTGGATCTTTTGGTTGATGTAGCAGCGGACGGTCCGGACGTTTTCGGCGATCTTGACACCGGCCGGGCAGTTTTCCTCGCACATCCGGCACAGAAGACAGGTAAAGACGGTCTCCTTCTCGGCCAACACCTTTTCTTCGAGCCCGAGCACCACGTAGCGGAAAAGCCGCCTGGGCAGCTCCTCCAGGCCCATGGGGCAAAGGGCCGTACAGGTGCCGCAGTTCATGCACGCCGTGGCGTTGAAATGGCCGTTTCCTCGGAATTCTTCGATAAAATCGGGATTGACGATGCTCATACGGGTTTCCTGATCCGGATGCACCGGAAGCGTTAAACGGTTGTTGGATCCTCTTCAGCCAGCACGTATTGGAAGTACCCCTCCTCGTTGGGCCTCCCGGTTTCCCTCACCCTGCCGTAGCGGCGCATGGCCATGAGCCACAGCACCACTTCGCGGCCGGGCCGGCCGAGACGGTCCGCCATCTCCGGAATGGTGAGGGGACCTTCCTGCAAGAGGCTCCGGATCCGGTCCGCCATGATCATCTCGTCTCGCATCACTTCGGCGATATCGCGCGGTGTCGCTGTTTCCATTTCAGGCCACCTCCCTTGCCAGCGCATCGATCATCGCGGTGATCTGGCCATCCGTGTACCCTTCGATGTCAATGGCCATCTCCGGGCAGACGGGCACGCATCCCCCCTCCCCCTTGCAGAGGGAACCATTGATGCGGGCCGCGGCGGTGCCTTCCATCTGAACCAGCTCGACGGCCTCGTAGGGGCAGGCGGCAACGCACTGCCCGCATCCCGTGCATTTGCCGGGGTCGATCCTCGCGACAAGCGGCTCCAGGTCCACATGCCCCCGCATCAGCAGGGACGCGCTCTTGGATACGGCCGAAAGGGCCGCGCCCACGCTTTCGGCCACCGATTTGGGACTCTGGCACGCACCGGCCAGAAAAATGCCGTCCACCACCGTTTCAACGGGCCTCAGTTTCAGATGGATCTCGTTGAAAAACCCGTCCGCGTCGAGGGGAAGTTTCAGCACCCCGGTGAGGCCGCGGTTCTCCCGCGGCACCACGCCCGTTACGAGCACCACGAGATCCGCCGGGATTTCAAGCTCCTCATCGGCGGTGAGGGCATCGGTCACCCGGACGCAAAGGCCCTGATCGGTCCGGGAGACCTCAGGTTTTGTCCCTTCCGCCGGCCGGATGAATACCGATCCCCGGCCGCGGGCCGCCTCGTAGAGAAGCTCATTTTTCCCATAGGTCCGCATGTCCCTGAAGAGGTGATACTGATGCACCCCGGCGGATCGGTCATCGGCCAGGAGCGATGCGTGGACCCCGGCGCTGCAGCAGGTGCGAGAGCAGTAGGTCCGCGGGGTCTCTCCGTCATCACGGCTCTGGCGGCTTCCCACGCAGTAGATATAGGCGATGGTTTTCACCGGCCGGCCGTCCAGGGTCAAGGGGCCTTCGGTGGTGTCGAGCATCCGCCTGAACTCGGGCAGGGTCACAACCCCCGGCAGCCCGTACCCGTACTCACCGTCCCTCGGAAGATAGGTATCCACGCCGGTCGCCACGATGATGGCGCCCACATGAAGCGGAATGCGCTCCTCGCCCCGGCGGACGGTGAGATGAAAATCGCCGACGCTGCCGCTTTTTTCCGCCAGTTCGGCGTTGGTGAGAAGCACGATATTGTCCCTCTCGTCGACGGCTTCCAGCAGCCTGGCCGTGAGCTCCCGGCCGTCCCGGTCATGGGGAAAGAGCCTGCCGAGCTGCCCGGTCCATCCGCCGGCGTGGGGCGCCTTTTCAATGATGCAGACAGTCAGGCCCAGATCGGACAGGGCAAGGGCCGCCCGGAGACCTGCCACCCCCGCGCCGATCACCAGCACATGGGGCGTCGTTTCGACGCGAAGCGGGGTAAGCGGCCGGGTGCCGGCGCATCTTGCAATGCCGGCGCGAACCAGGCTCACCCCCTTTTCCGTTGCGCCCCTGTGGTCGTCCGTATGCGTCCAGGAGCATTGCTCCCGAAGATTCACCTGAACGTATTGATAGGGATTGAGACCCGCCCGCTCCGCCATGCCGCGGAAGGTGGCCATATGAAGTTTGGGTGAGCAGGAGGCGATCACGAGCCCGTCCAGGGTTTCCTTGCCGATATCTTCGATCATCTCCTGCTGGGCCGCGTCCGAACAGGTGAAGGTGTGGGTCCGGGCCACCACCACGCCGGGCTCTTCCGCCACCGCCGCGGCCACGCGCTCCACGTCCACATAGTCCGATATATTGCCGCCGCAGTGGCAGACGAACACCCCGATTCTCTTTTCAGACATGCCCCTGCCCTCCCATCTTCAAAAGCGTTGCCGAGCGCCGGCGCATCCGCTCCCGGTAGGCCGCCGCCTGGGCGGCCGCGGCGCCGGCATGGAGCACCGTATCGGGGATATCGCGCGAGCCCGTGACCGTGCCCGCGGCATAGACCCCATCGAAACTCGTTCTTCCGGGGTTCATGTCTTCGTCCATCTCGTCCACATACCGATGGGCATCGAGGCGCAAGGCCGGGTCCCGGAAAAGATCCAGGGTACTGGTGTTGGGGACGATTCCCACGGACAGCACCACCAGGTCGTGCTGGGCCGTCCGGCGGCCGCCCCGGCCGCTCATCTCCTCGTAGTCGAGCGCCAGGTCGCCGTTTTCCACTTCCCGGATGCGCGACACCTTTCCCTTGACAAAGCTGACGCCCATTCCCCTGGCCTGGTTGTAGAACGCCTCGTACCCCTTTCCGAAGGCCCGGATGTCGATATAGTAAACGGTCACGTCCGCAAGGGGCAGGGCGCCCATGAGAAGCTGCGCATGCTTGAGGCTGTACATGCATCCGATGCGGCAGCAAAGCGGATTGCAGACCGTGCGGTCCCGTGCGCCCATGCAAAGGACCAGGGCGATGTTTTCCGGCTCCCTTCCGTCCGAGGGCCGGATAACGCCGTTATACGGGCGCGTCGGCGCCAGGAGCCGATCCATCTGCGGGGCGGAGATCACGTTGGCGAAGCGGCCGTACCCCATGGCGGGCTTTTCGCCAGGATCCAGGATGTCGAACCCGGAGGAGAGCACCACCGCCCCCACGCGAACGTTTTTTCTCTCCGCCTTCATATCGAACCGGATGGCACCGGCCGGGCAGACCTGGGCACACTGACGGCACTGGGCGCAGCCCGCGCAGTCAAGACAGCGGTTCGCCTCATCGCGGGCCGCCTCCTCGCCCAGGGGTTCCTCATAGGGAGTAAAGCCCTGCATGCGCTCGCGGGGAGGGATCACCCGCACGGGACTGGGCGGACGCACCGAGGCGTTCTTCGCGCGCGCCAAGACCGCGTCTCTTTCCACCATGGGCAGGCGCTGGTCAAAAACGGCGTCCTCCATCGATTCCCCCTTGAGGTACCGATCCATATAGAACGCCGCCCGCTTCGCCATCCCCATGGCGCCCGTGATGTCGGCGGGTCCCGTGGCGGCATCCCCGGCCGCGAATACGCCTGCCATGGAGGTCTGGGTGGTTCTCTCGTCGATTTGAATCGTGCCGTCCGGGCCAAGGGTGAGCTCGGCAGCAAAGGGGGCGGTGCTGGGCGCAAGGCCGATGGCCAGGATCACCCGGTCACAGGAAAGATCGAAGCAGGGCTCGCAGGCGGACTCGACCGAGCGCCGGCCGGTTTCATCGGCATCTCCCATGCGCGTTCGGATGCAGCGGAGGCCGCGGGTGAGGATCTCCTCGGCGCTGGCTTCCGCCGGCGCGCACAGGAATTCAAAGGAGATCCCCTCTTCCTTGGCGGCCCGGATCTCGTCGGCATGGGCGGGCATCTCCGTCTCGGTCCGGCGATAGAGGACGGTGACGGATTTCGCGCCGAGCCGAAGGGCCGAGCGGGCGCTGTCCAGGGCGACGTTTCCGCCGCCGATGACCACCACCTCCCTCCCCTCCATGGCAGGGGGCCTCCCGGTCTTACTCTCCTTCAAAAACCGCCGGCAGTCATCGACATCCAGCGAATCCGCGGCCGCAAGGGGGATGACCCGTGGCACCTGGCCGCCCACGGCCACGAATACCGCGTCGAATCCCGCCGCCTTCAGCTCGGCGATGGCGCCCACGGCCGTATTGGTTCGGATGGTGACCCCCAGGGCCGTGATGTTCTTGATGTCCCGGTCCAGCACCTCGTTGGGCATCCGGTAGGAGGGAATCCCGTATCGGAGCATTCCGCCCGGTTCCGGGGCCGATTCGAACACCGTCACCCGGTGCCCCTTTTTCGCCAGATGGAATGCCGCCGTGAGCCCCGCGGGGCCGGAACCCACCACGGCCACCCGGGTCTCAAGCAGGGTTTCGGGCGGACCGTAATCCGGCTCCGGGTGCGCGGCATAGTAGCGATCCACCATGAAGCGTTTGATGGCGCGGATCTGGACGGCCCCCTCCATCCGGCCCCGGGTGCATTCGCCTTCGCAGGGCGCATAGCAGGCCCGGGCCAGGCTCCCCACCAGGGGGGCCTCGGCCAGATGGAGATGGAAGGCCTCGTCGAATCTGCCCGCCCGGACCAGGGAAACGAACCCGCTCGGGCTTACGCCGGCCGGACAGGTATGCAGGCAGGGCGCGGAGCCTGCCCGATCGATGACCGGCTTTTTCGGCACGGCCTGGGGAAAGGCGATATGGATCGCCCGGCGGGCCACCAGGCCGTAGTTGTATTCGTCCGGGATCGCCACGGTGCAGACCGTTTCGCACTGGGCGCAACCGGTACAGGCGGCCGGGTCCACAAAGGTGGGCTTGCGGTGCAGATCCACCGTGAAGCTGCCGTCCGTGTTGCGGGAGATCGCGTCCACCTCGCTGTAGACCATCAGCTCCACGTTGGGATGATGGGCCGCAGCGGCCATCTTGGGGGTGGAGATGCAGCTTGCGCAATCCAGGGTCGGGAAGACCTTGCTGAGAAGGATGGTCTTTCCGCCGATGCTGGGCGCCCTTTCCACCAGAAGCACCCGGTACCCCATATCGCCCAGGGTCAGGGCAGACTCCATCCCTGCGGTGCCGGCCCCGATCACCAGCATGTCATACGCCGTGGGGTCCGGTGAGTTATGGTTCCGCAATTTTTTCCAACTCCTTTTCGAAGTTCTCCATGTGATTCACAAAGGGCTCGGCGCAGACCGAACAGATGGCGGACATTTTCACCCGCTTCGGATTCAGGCCCTTTTCCTTCAGCAGGGCCTGCGCCCGGCTGACGAGCTTTCCGGTCCGTCCCGTGCAGTCCTGCAGATAGGAGCAATCGCCGCCGCAGGCCGCGATAAAGACGCCGTCAAACCCGGCCTCGAGGGCGTGAACGATCCAGTCAGGCCGAACGCCGCTCGAACACGGGAGGGGAATCACCTTGACCGACGAGGCATAGTGCAGGTGCCCCGCCCCCGCAAGATCGATCCCCGGGTCAGAAATGCTGTTGGTGGAAAAGACCAGGATCTTCTGGTGATCCGGTTTGTGCTTGGAATCGCCCATCACTTCGCCCTTTTCAGGTAGATGCGCCAGTAGCCGTCATCTTCGAGATCCCCCAGATATTCGTGTCCCATCTTTTTGCACCATCGCGTGATATCCGGAACGGTCCCCTGGTCCGAGGAAAGCACCGCCATCACACCGCCGATGCTGCAGTCGGCAATGGCACGCTTTGCCTCCAGCAGCGGTCCCGGGCAGGCGGTTCCCCTTGCATCGACTTCCTTGTTGACATCGAGCTCCTTTAGTTCATCGGTTGCCATGGACATTTATGCTTTCTCCTTCCTTTGGAAGTGGTTCCAAAATTCAACCCTATTGAAAGTTTTGAAGCCGCTTCTATTGTTAGTCACCATCAATTCTCGGTTTATAATCCGGTGAGCTGTGGCAAGAATCAAAGGCCCTTCACCGGGGATTGCCGGTTAATCACCCCATCTGGGGCATGGCTTCAAAGGCGCCGGCCTGCTGCTGCATATGTTCGACCAGGGCGTCCCGGATCATTTTGCATCCCAGAACGAACCGCTCATCCACAATGGCGTAATACACATGCTGGCCCTCCTTTTCGGTGCTCACCATTCCCTTCTCCCGCATGCTGCGTAAATGCTGGGAGGCATTGGGAAGGGAAATCCCGCAAATTTCCGCCAACTCGGACACGGTCTTTCTACCGTCCCGCAGCTCGCAGAAAATCGCCACCCGGGTAGGGTTGGCCAGAATGGCGAAAAACGCCGCCACCAGCCGGCAGGATTCCGGATCCATGTGCTCGGCCGGTCCGCTGCTTGACTTCTCTGTGCCATCTTGTCCGTTCATTTGTTCCCCTTCATGGAGTGCAACGGCTGGTTTAGAGGAACCAGCACTGCTTTGAATTTGAAAAGACATCGACAAACGTGCCGACACCGACGAATTCCATGTGCGGATAATCGATGAGTTCCTCACGCTGGATTCCCATGATGTCCATGGACATGGTGCAGACCTTGATGCGCACGCCGAGTTCTCCGGCCTCCGCCATCAACTCCTCCAGGGACTTGGCGCCGCGCATTTGCATGACCTTCCGGATCATCTTCGGTCCGATGCCGGCCATCTGCATTTTGGAAAGGGGCAGCTTGCGCGAACTGGACGGAAGCATCCATCCGAACATCCGGTCGAGCATCCCCTTTTTCACCTTCTTTTTCGGATCCCGCAGCGCCGCCGTTGCCCAGAAGGTGAAAAAAAGTTCGACCTCCATATCGTAGGCCGCGGCCCCGCAGGCGATGATAAAGGCGGCGATGGTGCTGTCCAGGTTGCCGCTCATGACGCCGATGGCCACCTGGTCCTCGGGCATCCGCTCCTCCAGCGCTTCAATGCGACGGATCAGATCCGTCAGGCGCTGATCCGGTTCAACCGATGCATCGTACATGTGGGAGATCCTCTCTTTCTTCAAACTGACACTGGATTGAAAACATTCTTCCTCTATTGGTTATGGGCAAAATCGTCACCGCCTGTCGTACCGGCCCCAGCCTGTGGCATTTGCATTTTTGCGTAGTTGCGCAATTTCGCAACCCAATAACTGTTCTTAGCCCCCCTCCGTTCAAAATGCAAGTCTTTTTTTAACCGCCTTGGCAAAGCCCGTGCGCATAAGGTGTTTCGCCGTAGAGGTGCTATAGCCTGGCAACGCCTTCGGGTCCAAATGAAGGGCCTCATCCAGTCACGTCCCCTTGACCTTAGCGATGTTTCGTCTTGACATTTGGGGAGACCCTAACTATCTATAATTCGGTTGTCGTCTCGCGACGTAATCGCTCCACCGAAGTGCTGCCTATCCCGCATAGCCTGTAAGGATTAAACGCGCCGAAGAGAACGACCTTATCGTTGCTACTTCGCAAGCCGCATCAAGATTCAGCAAAACGATCCAATTCGTTCGGTAACCGACATCTTGCGTTGAGAAAGGATTATCAAAATGGCTGAAATATTGTTTTGTAAATACCCATGCAACCTGCCACCATGGGTAATATTAATGATATGTACTCTTTAAATTCGAATTTCATGCCTCGTAAGGATCTTCCCCGCCTGATACCGTACCGCCCCTATCTTTATTCCACCCAACCATCCATCACTGACCACAGCATCCTGATGACATTGCATCACCATTTTCCCCTAAAGGATATCACCGATATGGCTCTGGAATTTGGGGAGGATAACACCATCGCTATTGCGCAGGTCGCAGCTAACCTGCGACTGTATGGTGGAGCGGCAATGGGGGCTGCCACATCAATCTACTCTAAGCATATGCAGGAATTCGTCACAGCGATAAAGCGCTATCAGAACGCGCTGCTTGAATATCGCAATGCCGTCAAATCCAATCCTGCCGGTGCAGCAGCGGCCAAACAAAAAGCCATCTCAGTGTTTCAAACGATACAGCGGAGTTTTCATAATGAAATTAATGCAATAACCACTAATATCCGCGCGCGGAGAGGTACGCCGCTGACCAGTTCCACACGGGCGATAAACATCGCCCGCAGCAGCCGCAAAGTTGCCAAACTGAGCGTGGCCGACCAGGTTCAGGCCAGCAGGCTGGTAAAATTTTGCAAATACGGCAGATTTCTTGGTAACGGCCTGGCCGTGATCGACCTTGGCAGCAGGGTTGCTGATATCCAAAATACCTATAGAACCGGCGGGAACTGGGAGCGGGAGATGTTTACTGAGTCTATGAGTCTTGGGGCAAGCGCTACTGCCGCGGGAATCATCGTTGGAGCGGGAACTGAAATCGCCGAGGTTGCCCTTGCCTGCTTTTTAGGGGCAACTCCAGCAGGCTGGGTTCTTGTCGTTGTTGGATTAGGTGTCGCGGGGGTTGCTGCTGGCGTTTCAGTGGGTTTGGATCATCTTATTAAAAATAAAGGCAAAGCCTGGTATGATGACATTATGAAATGGTTGGGGAAAGCATTATGACTCCAGAAGCTGCTTTTTTCGCAATTATTGTAATAGCGCTGATTATCGATGGTATCCTATTCGTTTTCTTCGGAGAGAAAACGGTGCGTAAACTCAGAAGGAATCCGGCCACCAAGGATGCATTAGGCATAGAATTCGTGAGCGGATGGGATATTCTTAACGTTGCATTGGCGTTAACTACACCAAGAAGGATACTTCATAAAATAAAAGAGTCTCCTCTTAAGGCATTCCGTTCGGATGCCGATCTTCTGTATCTATACACTACGCGGTTTGATCGAATTTTAGCTAGACTATTATATAGTTCACTAATAATTACAGTACTAGCTTTGTTCACTCTTATGTTCCTGGATAAACTTGGGGTTTTCAAGTAACCACCGCTGTCCATAGCGGACATGCCGCTGAGCAACCCCAAAATAGTACTGAATTTTCTCAGCAAGATCCGTCGTATCACCCGATTCAACGTGCCCCCCGATTTGGACAGTATCTTATTGATATTAAATCAACATTTATATTTTTAACATCTTCGCCAATTCCAACTCCTCCGCCTTAACAATTTGTTTCCCTTTCTTCAACGACCCGGACTGTTTGAGCGCAGCGACTTTCCGGGCCGTCCGGAGCGCATCCTACGGTCACTTGACGCTGTTGCGTGTGACGCCGAACCCCTCGCCGATCACGGCCGGGTTAAATGGATCTTGTTCAGTCGGGCTGCTATCCGGTGCAGGGTGGTGACAGGGCGACTTTATTCTGATAGGGATTGTAATGATGTTCTAGCGATTATGAATGTAACCGGTATCATCGTTGTCGTTGTCAGGTCTGCGGCGCAGGCTTCATCTGCTGGGTTCATGAGGAGAAAGGGCCATGGATGTTTTTATTGCACGACAACCCATTTTCGACAGGCGGCTCAGGACATTCGGCTATGAGCTCCTGTTTCGCGGCGGATTGGAAAATTTCTTCCCAGGCATCGACGGCGACACGGCGAGCTCTTCGGTCCTTTCCAACAGCTTCCTGAGCATCGGTCTCGATCAGCTGACCGGCAACAAACGGGCATTCGTCAACTTCACCCGGAACCTCCTGCTCAAGCAGGTGCCCTGCCTCTTTCCTTCCAAGCTCCTGTATTCCGAAATCCTCGAAGACGTCGAGCCCGATGCGGAACTCGTCGCGGCCGTCCGGCAGATGGCGACCAAGGGGTACCAATTCGCCCTCGATGATTTCGTGCTTCGCGAAGGCATAAAACCGCTGATCCAGTATGCCACCATCATCAAGATCGACTTCCGACAGACCTCCCCGGCCCAAGCCAAGGCGCTGATCGCCTGTTACGCGGGCCAACGGGTCCGGTTTCTGGCCGAAAAGGTTGAAACCTACGACGAATTCGCTCAGGCGCTGGACAGCGGTTTTTCCCTGTTTCAGGGAGATTTTTTCAGCCAGCCCGAAACCATCAAGGAGCGCAGCATCGTGCCGTCCAAGGTCCGCATGATTGAGATCATACGGGAAGTGAGCCGCGACGACGCCGATATCGACAAACTGGAGACATTGATCAAGACCGATCTGTCCCTGTCCTACAGTTTGCTGCGCTATATGAATTCAGCCTTCTTCCGCCGTCCGGTCAAAATCAATTCCATCAAGAGGGCGATCCTGTTCCTGGGGCTGATAGAGGTCCGAAAGCTCGTCATGCTCATCGCCACCGCCAAATTGGCGGAATCCAAACCCGGGGAGCTGATCCGCCTGTCCATCATGCGAGCCAGACTCTGTGAGGTAATGGGTCAGATCGATGGATATACGGGGGATAGCTCGGAACTGTTTCTCCTGGGGCTCTTTTCGCTGCTGGACGCCATTTTGGACAGGCGGATGGACCGGATCGTGGAACAACTGCCGCTATCGGACGAGATCAAACGGGCCCTGGTCCAGGGGGAGGGTCGCCAGGGCTGCTATCTGAAGCTCATCCGGTGTTACGAGAAAGGTCTCTGGGACAGCTGCCCGGATATCGGCTCCGAGTGCCGACCCCTCCGGATGAGCACTGAGCAGTACACCAATGCCATCGGCTGGGCCGATGCCTTCACCTACTGAAGGGACTCGGGCGTCAGGACGACACGAAAACTCAAGCAAAGGTCACGGATTCGACATGGTGGTTGCTCACGCAGATGAATCCGTGGGGGAGCTTGATTGTCTTCTGGACCCACTTGTCCTGTTTTTTGATGATCTCGACGATCTTGGTCTGGGTGAGGGGGATGAAATTGTCTTTGGATTTTCTCTTGAACAGGCCGTAAAACGTGCCCGAGATATCATAGAAGGAATTGGCCACCTGTTTGGTTATGATATTGACGACTTGCGCCTTTTCCTGGGTTTGCTGCACCATGGTGGAGGCCCTTTTCTTTTCCGACTCATCCCCGATTCCCTCCTTGTCGTCATAGAAGAAAACGATTTCGTTAAGTTTGATCTGGATGGCGTCAAATTTCCTATAGACATTGACCTCATCGAGCAGCAAACGGGCATCGCTCAGTAGCACGGTGTTGTCATAGCATTTCAGATTCGGATTTTTCCAAAATATATTCGAGCTGTTGAGAAGATCCGTGGTTCTGAATGTTTCACCCGGGATATCCACCATGCCCGTGTACTTCTTCCCAAGGGACGTGACGATTGCCAGTTTTCTTTTAATTGAATCCATGCTCTTTATCCTTTGAAAAATGGAGGCGATCCGCCTCTTGGGAATCTGTCCTGTGCTCTATGGTACCTGATTGTCGCTCTCAGTACCACTATCAATATGGATACGTCATAGCGTCAGTGGAACGCGCCTACATATTGCGGCGGTATTTGCCGCCCACCTCGAAAAGCGCGCTGGTGATCTGCCCCAGGCTGCAGACCCGGACCGTATCCATGAGCTCCGAGAAGATGTTGCCACCTGACAGCGCCACCTGCTGCAGCTTCGCCAATGCCGCCGGGGCCTTGTCCCGGTTTCGTTCCTGGAAGGCGGCAAGGCGTCTGAGCTGGTCGTCCTTTTCGCCGTCCGTGGCCCGGGCCAGCTCCAGGGTGCCGGTGGTTCCAGCCGCGTCGGCGTCGGGGTTGCGGAAGGTGTTGACGCCGATGATGGGCATCTGGCCGTTGTTTTTCAACCGTTCGTAGTAGAGGGATTCCTCCTGGATCCGGCTTCGCTGATAGCCTGTCTCCATGGCGCCCAGAACGCCGCCGCGTTCGGTGATCCGGTCGAACTCGGCCAGAACCGCCTCCTCGACGAGCCGGGTCAGCTCCTCCACGATGAAGCTGCCCTGGTTGGGATTCTCGTTCTTGGCCAGTCCCCACTCCCGGTTGATGATGAGCTGAATGGCCAGGGCCCGGCGGACGGACTCCGCGCTCGGGGTGGTAATGGCCTCGTCATAGGCGTTGGTGTGGAGGCTGTTGCAGTTGTCGTAGACGGCGCAGAGGGCCTGGAGGGTCGTGCGGATGTCGTTGAACTGGATGTCCTGGCTGTGCAGCGATCTTCCCGATGTCTGGATGTGGTACTTGAGCATCTGAGAGCGATCGGATGCGCCGTAGCACCGCCGCAGAGCGATGGCCCAGATGCGCCGGGCCACCCGGCCGATCACCGTGTATTCGGGGTCCAGGCCGTTGGAAAAGAAGTAGGAAAAGTTCGGGGCGAAACTGTCGATGTCCATCCCCCGGGAGAGGTAGTACTCCACGTAGGTAAAGCCGTTGGCCAGGGTGAAGGCCAGCTGGGTGATGGGGTTGGCGCCCGCCTCGGCGATGTGGTAGCCGGAGATGGATACGGAGTAGAAATTCCGGACCTGCTTTTCGATAAAGTAGGCCTGGATATCCCCCATCATCTTCAGGGCGAAATCGATGGCGAAGATGCAGGTGTTCTGACCCTGGTCCTCCTTCAGGATGTCGGCCTGAACCGTTCCCCGAACGCTCTGGATGGCCCGAGCCCGGATCGTTTCGTACTCCTCGGGCGAGGGGGGCCGGCCCGTTTCGGCCTCGAAGACGGCCGCCTGCTGATCCACGGCCGTGTTCAGAAACATGGCCAGCACGATGGGCGCCGGCCCGTTGATGGTCATGGAAACGGAGGTTCCCGGCGCGCAGAGGTCGAAGCCGCTGTAGAGCGTCTTGGCGTCATCCAGGGTGCAGATGCTCACGCCCGAGGTACCCACCTTGCCGTAGATGTCCGGGCGCGTCTCAGGATCGTGCCCGTAGAGGGTGACCGAATCGAAAGCCGTGGACAGCCGCTTTGCCGGATAGGCCTCCGAGAGGAGTCTGAAACGCCGGTTGGTCCGGCCGGGTCCCCCCTCCCCGGCAAACATCCGGGTGGGATCCTCGTCGGCCCGCTTCATGGGAAAGACCCCGGCCGTAAAGGGAAATCGGCCGGGCACGTTCTCCTCCCGCATCCAGCGGTAAATCTCACCCGGGTCTTCGAAGCCGGGCAGCACGATCTTTGGAATTTTCAGGTGGCAAAGACTCTCCCGGTAAAGGGGCATCCGGATTTCCCGGTCCCGCACATGGTAGACCAGTTCATCGCCGGAAAAGGCGGATTTAATCTCCTCCCACTGGGAAAGAACATTCCGTGTCTCCGGCAAGAGATCCGCCTCCGCCCTGGCGAGGGCCTGCCGGAGCGCGTCCGCGCCATCGGCCTCCGGGGCCGTCTCCAGGCATTCCAGGGCCTCGCTGAGATGCCAGCGGGTGCGCACCTTTTCCGCCTGCTTGGCGGTTTCCCGGTGGTATTCCCGGACAGCGGCGCTGATCTCCGAGAGGTACCGGGTACGCTCAGGCGGGATGATGATGGCCTTGGAGGAGGGGGTTTTGCCCTCGGGGCGCGGCAGGCTGGAGGCCCACCGGATGCCCGTTTTATCGGCCACGACATCCAGCAGCGCATGGTACAGGGCGCTCACCCCGTCATCGTTGAACTTGGCGGCGATGGTGCCGTAGACGGGCATCTGCTCCGGCTGCAGGTCCCAGGCATCGCGGTTCCGGAGGACCTGCTTGCGGACGTCCCGCAGGGCATCCTCGCTGCCGCGCTTTTCGAATTTGTTCACCGCGATCAGGTCCGCATAGTCCAGCATATCGATTTTTTCCAACTGGGAGGCCGCCCCGAAATCGCTCGTCATGACATAGAGGGACACATCCGCCAGATCGGTCACCCGGGAGTCGCCCTGGCCGATGCCGGCGGTCTCGACGATCACGAGGTTGAAACCGGCGACCTTGGCCACCAGGACGGCGTCGGCCAACGCCTCGGAGACCTCCGCATGGGAGGACCGGGTGGCCAGGCTTCGCATATAGACCCGGTCATGGCCGATGGCGTTCATCCGGATGCGATCACCGAGCAGCGCCCCGCCGGTTTTCCGCCGGCTCGGATCACAGGAGAGGATCGCCACCCGGACATCCTTGATGTCATGGAGAAGCCGGACGATCAGCTCGTCCGTGAGAGAGCTCTTTCCCGCACCTCCCGTGCCCGTAATGCCGATCACCGGAACCGTCAGTTCCTCCGCCCGCTGCAGCAGTTCCTGGCGCAGCTTTGCCAGGTGCCCGTTCTCGTCGGCCTTGGCCGACTCCACGGCACTGATCATCCGCGCCACCGCCCCCTTGTCGCTGGCGGAAAGGTCGGCAACGGCCGGGACTTCCCCCCCGCCACCGGGCTCATCCATCAGCCTCACCATGTGATTGATCATCCCCTGGAGTCCCATGGCCGCCCCGTCCTCCGGAGAATAAATCTTGCTGACCCCGTAAGCCTCCAGCTCCTCTATTTCATCCGGCACGATGACCCCGCCGCCGCCGCCGAAAATCCGGATGTGGCCGGCGCCCCGCTCCTTCAGCAGATCGACCATGAATTTGAAAAACTCCATGTGCCCCCCCTGGTAGCTGGACACGGCGATCCCCTGGACATCCTCCTCGATGGCCGCATCCACCACCTCCCGCACCGAACGATCATGCCCCAGATGAATGACCTCGGCCCCTGTGGCCTGAAGGATTCGACGCATGATGTTGATGGCGGCGTCGTGGCCGTCAAAGAGGGAGGTGGCGGTCACCACCCGTATGGGATGCCGGGGAACATAGGCTGACGTTTCGATGGTCATGAATCCTCCTTTGATGCGGTTTCTCGCTACGCATCCCGCGCCTTCTGGCCGGGATAAGCGGTATGACTGTAATGCCCCCACCGGCATCTTATGTCAAGTCAAGGGGACACCGGTACCACGGTGAATCCGTTCTAATGACATGGGAAAGCTCCTCGTTGTCGTTGTCGTAATCGTAGTCAAAAAACGATAGCGTTTCTGTTGCTGGTCGATTGAAATGATGGGGGCCTTCGATGGGACTGCGATAAGGACAGGGACAGGGACAGGGACAGGGACCGATTACGACTACGATTACGACAACGACAACGAGAAGGACAGGGGCAGGGACAAGGACCGATTACGACTACGATTACGACAACGACAACGAGAAGGACAGGGACAAGGACAAGGACCGATTACGACTACGATTACGACAACGACAACGAGAAGGACAGGGGCAGGGA
>CAYOXD010000044.1:16972-20781 GCA_964407825.1 uncultured Desulfobacterales bacterium
ACAAGGACCGATTACGACTACGATTACGACAACGACAACGAGAAGGACAGGGACAGGGACCGACAACGATACTGAAAACTTGCACGGTGCAGGTTTGCATATTGCGCCTTAATTTCGTATCATCGGACTTGATATGCTTAACAAAAAGCGGCATCTGGCGATGGATACGGCCTCTTTCGCAAAAGGCGCTCGGAAAAGCTTCATCGTATCATGTCGTGCCTGAGGAAAGGGGGGACGCCGGCCATGAGAAAGGCCGCCATCTTTTTGTATCAATTCTACAAATGGCTTATCTACGCACCGGTGCTGGGCCTTTCCACCGCCTTTTTCTGCCTGCTTGCCCTGGGGCTATCCCCCTTCTCCCAGCGGGCCGCCAGCAGGTGGTGTGGTTTTCTCTGGGGCAAAATCAACATCTATACCGCACCGAGCCTCGTGACGGTGTCCGGCCGGGCGAATGCAAGGCGCCATCCGGCCTATGTCATCGTGGCCAACCACCAGAGTCTTTTCGACATTCCGATTCTCTATGGCTGGCTCGGCCTTGACTTGAAGTGGGTGATGAAAAAGGAGCTTCGGAAGATCCCCTTTCTGGGAATCGCCAGTGAGCGGATGGGGCATATCATCATCGATCGCTCGGACACCCAGGCGGCGGTGGCCAGCATCAACGCGGCCAGGGAAAGACTGGAAGACGGCACCTCCATCATCTTTTTTCCAGAGGGCACCCGGAGCCGGAATGGTCGCCTGGGCGCCTTCAAAAAAGGCGCCTTCCGACTGGCCCTGGAATTGCAGCTGCCGATCCTGCCCGTCACCCTCTCCGGCACCCGGGACATCCTGCCGCCCGATGGGGTGAATCTGCTTCCCGGGCATGCCAGGATGATCATTCATGCGCCCATCCCCACCACGGGCATCGCCATCGAGCAACTGGAGGAGCTGATGGGGCAAACCCGCAAGGTGATTCAATCGGCCCTTCCCGCCCCTTCCCGCCCCTTCTCGGCAGCCGGCGCCCCGATGGAGACCCCGCCATGACAATCCGACAGAACCGATTGGCTGACGCCACAAGCCCCTATCTGCTCCAGCATGCCGAAAACCCGGTGGACTGGTACCCATGGACCCGTGAGGCCTTTGAGCGGGCGAGGCTGGAAAACAAACCCGTGTTTCTCTCCATCGGGTACTCCACCTGCCACTGGTGCCATGTGATGGCCCATGAGTCCTTCGAGGATCCGGCGGTGGCCGACCTTTTGAACCGCTACTTCGTGAGTATCAAGGTCGACAAGGAGGAACGCCCGGACCTCAACGCCCTCTACATGACGGTCGCCCAGCAGATGACCGGCCGGGGGGGATGGCCGCTGACGGTGATCCTGACGCCCGATAAAAAGCCTTTTTACGCCGGCACCTATCTCCCGAAGACCACCCGATGGGGAAGACCCGGCATGCTGCAACTCCTGCCTGCGATCCACGAGGCCTGGGAGAGCCGGCAGACCCGCATCCTCGAAACGGCGGACCAGATCACCCGGGAAATGGCGGAGGCGGCTCTGGTCCCTCCGGGCCGGCCCCTCGCCGGCGAGACCCTCGACCGGGCCGAAGAGGAGCTGAAGGCGCGCTATGACCGGGCCAACGGTGGATTCGGAAGCGCCCCCAAGTTTCCAAGCCCGCATCAACTCGGCTTCCTCCTGAGGCAATACCACCGGAAGGGCGATCCCTTTCTCCTGGAGATGGTCGACACCACACTGGACAGGATGCGCCGCGGCGGCATTTTCGACCATGTGGGGCTGGGCTTTCACCGTTATTCCACGGATGCCCAGTGGCGGGTCCCCCACTTCGAAAAGATGCTCTATGACCAGGCCCTCATCTCCATGGCCTACCTGGAGGCCTGGCAGGTAACGGGAAAAGAGCTCTACCGGCAAACCGTGCGGGACATCCTCGCCTATGTTCTCGGTTCTCTCAGGGCACCGGAGGGCGGCTTTCATACCGCCGAAGACGCCGACAGCGAGGGCGCGGAGGGGCGATTCTACCAGTGGACCGAGGCACAACTAAAGGACGTCCTGGGGCCCGAGGACGCGCAGGTCTTCATGGCCGCCTATGGCATCACCGGTGCCGGAAGCGCCGTGGGACCGGCCGCCGGCAACGCCCATGTCCTCTATCAGGCGCAGCCCCTGGAGGGGCTGGCCCGGCAGATGGGCCTCGATGAATCCGCGATGGGTCAGCGGATGCAGCGGTGCCTGGAAAAGCTGCACGCGGCCCGGCGGGAAAGGATCCGGCCCTTTAAGGACGATAAGATCCTCACCGACTGGAACGGACTGATGATCGCTGCCCTGGCAAGAGCCGGCAGAGTGCTGGAGGAACCGAGCTTCAACCTGGCCGCGGCGGAGGCGGCGGCGTTTATCCATGAGGCCCTTCGGGACAAGGACGGTCATCTTCTCAAGTCCTACCGACTGGGCAAGGCCCAGGGGGAAGGGTTACTGGAAGACTATGCCTATCTGGTGTGGGGACTCATCGAGCTCTATGGGTCGTTCTTCGACCCCCTGTATCTTGAGCTCGCCACGGATCTGAACGAATGCATGCTGAAGCGATTTCAGAACCCGTCGACGGGAGGGCTCGCCCCCGCGCCCAGGGATGGAGAAAAGCCGCTCTTCGAGCACCACGAAATCCAGGACGGCGCCCTGCCCTCCGGAAACGCCGTGGCCGTCCTGAATCTTCTCCGGCTGCGGGATCTCACGGGGAAAACGGACCATGGCGAGGCCGCCGAACGGATCATGACGGCCTTCTCGGACCTGGTATTCCGATCGCCATGGAAACATGCCCATCTGATGACGGCCCTCGGCCTTGCGTTGAATCCCGGGGTCCAGGTGGTGGTGGTGGGAGGGACCGATGCGCCGGAAACGAAACGGATGCTGTCGGCTTTGGAAAAGCCTTTCCTACCCGAAAAAGCGGTGGTGTTCAAGCCGACGAGCGGTGATGAAGCCCGCATCGATCGGCTGATCCCCCGCGTGACATCCATGACGGCCTTGAACGACGCGCCCACAGCCTATATTTGTAAAGACTTCACCTGCAAGCAGCCAACTTCGGACATCGAAGAGATGCTGAGGGACCTCGGAAAAAAAAGTTTACAAAAAATGTCAGATTAGGTAGGATGCCGGCACACGGCCTTGCGGATAAGCTTGTTTTAAGCTCCCTGCCCGCGCGTTGAAGAGGCGGATTGCTAAAATCGAATGGAGGCGAGAATATTCTGAATCCACAATAGGTAAAGTCTACCGAGAACACAACGAGGTCTTTTATGGGAAAAAAAAGTCTACTGAAATCCACTTCAAAAAAGAAAAGCGCGAAGGCGAAACCTGACGCTGAAAAAGAGCTCAAGAACAAGGCAACCAAGGCGGACGAAAAGAAAGCAGCTAAAAAGCCGGCGGCTAGAAAGGCAACGAAAGCCAAACAGGCAAAAACGACCTCCAAGGCGAAGGCCTTGAAAACCAAGGCCGTCAAAGCCAACCCCGGCAAGGCTGCGGCAAAGTCGTCCCCCGCAAAGAAGAAGCCGTCCTTGAAGGAGCTGCTGAAAAAAACCTTTGACAGGGTTGCTCCTGAAACGCTTTACGCACCATCGGCCGCACCGGCTGCCGCCTCTGCCTCGCCGCCCTTCGTCACGGGGCTCGATGCCGCGGAAACCGAACGGGTCCGAAAGCTCCTGTTCAAATCCTTCGATCTGAGCGAACCGGAACCCGAGACCGAGACACCGGCAACCAAAGCGCCCGAACCCGAGCCCTCGGCGCCGAAAGCCGAAGCACCCGCGCCTGAACCCGCGCCTGAGCCTGAGCCCGAGCCCG
>CAYOXD010000044.1:20881-22650 GCA_964407825.1 uncultured Desulfobacterales bacterium
CCCGAAGCCCCGCCGGTCCCGGTGGCGGAGCTGCTGAAAAAAACCTTCGAAAGACACGCCCCCGAAACGCTCTACACACCACCGGCCGCACCGGCTGCCGCCTCTGCCTCGCCGCCCTTCGTCACGGGGCTCGATGCCGCGGAAACCGAACGGGTCCGAAAGCTCCTGTTCAAATCCTTCGATCTGAGCGAACCGGAACCCGAGGCGCCGGAAACCGAAGCGCCAGCGCCCGCACCCGAACCGGAGGCTGCGGCACCGGAAGCCGAGGCGCCCAAGCCCGAAACAGCCCCGTCCAAGCCGGCCGTTCCGCCGCCGAGCGCAGCTCCCGTAGCGCCCAAGGAGCCAATGGACCCCGTGGTTAAAACGGCGATCAGTGCCGGCGCTTGTCTCGCCGCTGTTTTCTTTCTGATCATCGTAGCCAGCATTTCCAACGTGAACGAGTACTATGCGGTGAAAAAGCACGGCGCGGTGGTAATACGCCAGGGACTATTCGCTCCCATGGGGACAAGGCGCATCGCCGTTCTTCGGGGCGCCAAAATGCCCGCGCCGGAAAAGCCCTTTTATGCCAGGGCAGATGTGGCCCCCCTGATCGTCGATAATTACATGCACCGGGCAGATGCCATCATGACCGTCCGGGGAACGCCGGATTTCAAGGAAGCCCGCGCCCTTCTCACCAAGGCGCTCTGCTTTGCGGCCGCACCCGACATCCGTTCAAGCATCACGTCCCGCCTGAACCGGATTGACATGGCCATGTTAGTCTTGAAGGCAGACATCAATGCCGCCAGCGACACCCCGGATGGGCTCGCAAAGGCCAACACGCTGCTGAACCAGGCATCAAAGGTGGCCGTGCAGGAATCCGACAAGGCAATGATTCAGGCCAAATTAAAGGCGATTCAAAATCGACTGTCGCCCCAGAAGAGCGTGGAGCAACCCCCGGCCCCCGCGCCGCCCGCCGTCAAGGAGGCGCCCGCGCCCGCCGCGCCGGCAGCCCCGGCGTCGGACCAGAAGACGCCAGCGGCACCCTCCGAGGCGCCCGCGCATTCCGGCGCTCACGGTCCCTGATCGATCCGGGCACGCTTCAGGGGGGCATCCGCCGCCCTGAAGCGTGCCTTTCAGGTATGTTCGAAGAAATCCCCCTCCCCCCCGAATTCGCCGAGATATCCGATGCTCTTCAAATCCCCCGCCACCATCTGAGACAGCCGGTCCATGGAAAAACCGTCTTCCCTGAAAAGCGCCAGGCAGGCGGTGACGACATCGGGGTCGTAGAGGGTTCCCTTGCCCCTCTCGATCTCGTCCAAGGCTTGCGCGGTTCCCATGGTGGGCCGATAGGGCCGGTGGGAGCTTTCCGCCTCCGTCAAATCCGCCACCGCCAGGATCCGGGCCTCCAGCAGGATATCCTCCCCTGAAAGGCCCCGGGGATAGCCCGAACCGTCCAGCTTCTCGTGATGCTGGTAGACGATCTCGGCGATGGGCCAGGGAAATGGGATATGCTTCAGGAGCTGATACCCCACCTGGGGGTGGATATGAATCATCTCCCGCTCCACCGGCAGCAACCTGCCAGGGCGGCTCATGATCGCGGCCGGAATGCGGATCTTTCCGATATCATGCATCAGGCTGGCATAGCGGAGGGTCTTCACCTGGGCGTCGTCAAGTCCCATCTTCCTGGCAATGGCACAGGCCAGTGTAGCCACCCGCGTCTGATGCCCGGCGGTATAGGGGTCCCGGATCTCCACCGCCAGGGCCATGGTTTGAATGGTGGCATTGAACAT